>CAZZJD010000062.1:0-8389 GCA_964654305.1 uncultured Chitinophagaceae bacterium | reverse complement strand
CTTTTCTCCGGGCTTTTAGTATTCTTTTCTTTATTAATTGTATATGGAAGAATTGAATTAGCACTTTTTGCATTATTCCCGATGGTGCTTAGCTGGACATGGATTTTATCGCTGGCCAATCAGCTTGATATCAAATTCAACTTCGTAAATATTGTAATTACCACCTTCATATTTGGACTGGGTGACGACTTCAGCATCTTCACTACAGATGGCTTAATGCAACGATATAAAACTGGAAGAGATGTAACAAAATCTTATCGCTCTGCGATTATTCTTTCAGGTCTCACCACAATTTTCGGGACCGGCGCATTATATTTTGCCAAGCATCCTGCCGTTCACTCAATTTCCGTAATAAGTGTAATTGGTATTAGCTGCATTCTGTTTATTACCCTTTGTATTCAGCCTATGATCTTTAACTTCTTCGTAACCAGACGAGTCAGCAAAGGCAGATTACCCATCACATTTTTCAATCTGATATACAGCACATTTCTTTTCCTTTATTTCTTTATGGGAAGTATATTGTTGAATTTTTTTCTCATCTTATTTATTCTCCCTTTCCCTGCTCGAAAATCCCAAAAACGGGCTTTTCTTAATTATCTGGTTTCCAAACTTGCTAAGTCTACTCTATATATTGGGGTTCATGTAAAAAAACGAGTCTTGTTTCCTGAAAAACTTGACTTTTCAAAACCTTCTATCATCGTTGCCAATCATTCTTCTTTCCTTGATATCTTACTGGTTATTATGCTAAACCCCAAAGTGCTAATTATGGTTAAGGGATGGGTTTATAATTCTCCGATTTTTGGACTATTTATAAGATATGCAGGATATCCTTACTCAGAAAAAGATGCGGCAACGAATCTTGATTTTATTAAAAACAGAATAGATGAGGGTTATTCGATTGTAGTTTTTCCTGAAGGAACAAGAAGTGCAGACGGAGAAATAAAACGTTTTCACAAAGGTGCTTTTTACATCGCTAAAGCGCTTGAACTGGATATTCAGCCAATTGTGTTAATTGGTGCACACGAGGTAAATCCCAAAAACGATATGCTTATCAGCAAAAGTCAACTAATCGTTTTACCCCTCGATCGGATCCGCCCATCTGAAGATGAAACGTACGCGGCATTGACAAAACGAGTAGCGACACATATGCGTACAGCATACGAAAAAGGGAAACAAGCTTATGCCAAGGTAGATTTTTGGGGACCGTCTGTTCTTAAAAATTACGTATTGAAAGGGCCAGTACTGGAATGGTATGTACGAATCAAATGGAAGCTTGAAAAAACAAATTATGAATTCTACGATGATTGCATCGGTGAAAGAAAAGTAATTTATGATCTGGGCTGCGGCATGGGGTATTTAAGCTACTATCTTCATTACAGAAATCACAACAGAGAAATCGTTGGAGTTGATTATGACGGAGAAAAAATTGTTGTAGCAGCACATGGCATCAAGAAAAATCAAAATTTATCTTTTATAACTGCAGATTTGCTATCATTTGAGTATCGCACGATGGATGTGATCTTTCTGAATGATGTATTACATTATCTGACTAAAAACGATCAGCAAAAATTATTGCACAATCTTGCTGAAAAGTTAAATGAGGATGGTATAATTTTCATAAGAGAGGGCTTAAAAGAAGATGGAAATCGATTTAAAAGAATGAAACTGACAGAGATTTTATCAACTAAAGTTTTCAAATTCAATAAAATTTCGAATCATTTTAATTTCGTTTCAGAAAAAGAGATTGCTGATTTTGCATTAAAAAATGGATTTACCATCAAAAAGATAAACCATTCGAAAGCGACTTCGAATGTTTTACTAATATTGCATAAAGTAAAAAATCATAGTGGAGACGAAGAAATATGACTTTGTAATTATTGGGAGTGGGATGGGAGGGCTTGCTACTTCCGTAATACTTGCGAAACAAGGTTATTCTGTATTGGTGTTAGAAAAAAATCATCAGATTGGAGGCGCCCTCCAAGTTTTCAGTAGGGATAAATGCATTTTTGATACCGGTGTACACTATTTGGGTGGACTAGATAAAGGAGAGAATCTGTATCGTTTTTTTAAGTATTTAGAAATTTATGATGATTTGAAATTACAATCACTAAACAGGGATTGTTTTGATATGATTCGTTTTGCAGATGGAAGTTCCTATAAATATGGTCAGGGGTACAAAAATTTTGCTCAAGAGTTAATTCGTTCTTTTCCGGAAGAGGCTGATGCTATCAATATGTTTTGCGATAAGATAAAGGAAATCTGCGACTATTTCCCAATGTATAATATAAATGACATCAATGAAACCTCCTATTATAAGAATCCGGAAATTCTTACAATTGGCGCCTGGGACTATGTATGCAGCCTTACCCAAAATAATCGTCTAAGAAATGTATTGCTTGGCTCGGGGCCTTTATATGCCGGAGAAAAAAATTATACGCCGCTATATGTAGTAGCACTAATTGTTAACAGTTATATACAAGGTAGTTATCGATTGGTGGATGGTGGTTCTCAACTTGCCAAACAATTGACAAAACGGTTAAGAGAAAAAAATGGAGTAATTCTTAAGCACAAAGAAGTAATTGGAGCTAATTATGATGATTCTGGCAAAATCATATCTGTAAATTGCTCGGATGGCACCTCTTATGAAGGAAATAATTTTATATCCAATCTTCATCCTGCATTAACGATTGATGTTTTTGGAAAAGAGCAATTCCTGCCTGCTTATCGTAAGCGCATCCAAAATCTTGAGAATACAGTTGCTTCCTTTATGGTATATATTTCATTGCAAAAGAATTCTTTTCCATATATCAATCATAATATTTATGATTATTATACTGAAAATGTCTGGGAAACGACAGATTATTCTCAGGAAGGGTGGCCGCAAATGATGTATATATGCACACCGGCTTCTTCAAAATCTGCAACACATGCAGAGTCTATCTGTATTATGTGCTATATGTCTGCTACTGAAGTTTCTGAATGGGAGAACACATTCAACACAGTTTCAAATCCTGAAGAAAGAGGAGAAGCTTACCGGAAGTTCAAAGAAGCAAAACAGGAATTGGTCGTTCGTCGTCTTGAAACTAAATATCCAACAATCAGGAAGCATATCCGAAATGTTTACAGCTCCAGTCCGCTAACATATAAGGATTATATCGGCACTCCGGGTGGCTCACTATATGGAATCAAAAAAAATTTCAACAACCCTGCTTCCACCATTATTAATACAAAAACACGCATTCGAAATCTTTACTTAACGGGGCAAAATATTATTTTTCACGGCATTCTTGGAGCAACTATCGGCGCCCTTGTCACCTGCCTTAATTTTATTGATTACAAGAAGCTAATGGATGAAATAAAATCATGTGAATAATTAAGATTTAATCATATAAAAGGAAATGAAAATATCCGTTTAAAGATAATATATCGTAATATTGCAATATTAAATTTTATGGGAGCCAGCAAAACCAATCATTTCTCAGCCAAACAAAATAGCATTGCCACCATGAGTAAAGCAATGGGGCATCCTGCAAGAATAGCTATCATTGAATATCTTCTTAAGGTAAACAAATGTATTTGTGATGATATTGTAAATGAATTACCCTTGGCCCAACCCACCATCTCGCAACACCTTAAAGAACTCAAAAATGCCGGACTTATCAAAGGCAATATTGACGGCAATCGAGTCTGTTATTGCATTGATGAAAAAGGAATTGAAAAACTTAAAATGTATTTCACAAACATATCTCAAAAATTATCGAACTCAAATAACTGCTGTTAATTATGAAAAAGAAATTAATCAAATACAAAAAGCCAATCATCATTACTACCTCTGTTGTTGTATTACAGTTGATTTTTGGCTTCGACCCAAAATTCTGTATCATTAATATCATTTGGTTATTTGTATAATATTATGGAAAAAAAGAAAATTTTAGTCCTGTGCACAGGAAATAGTTGCCGTAGCCAGATTGCTCACGGCTACCTACAATATTTTGCAAAAGATAGTGCTATTGTATATAGCGCTGGCGTAGAAACCCACGGTGTCAACCCCAAAGCAATTGCAACCATGAAAGAAGATGGGATTGATATCTCAAATCATACATCTAACAATGTGAATGAATACAGAGATATCGATTTTGATTTTGTCATCACAGTATGCGATAACGCAAAAGAACGCTGTCCTTACTTTCCCACGAAGGCACAGAAGTTTCATTATAATTTCCCCGACCCTGCCAAAGCTTCCGGTACCGAAGAAGAAATAAAAAGTGAATTCGCACGCGTAAGAGAAATGATCAAAACTTATTGTGTGAATTTTATCAATGAAAATTTATCACTTACAAATTGATATAAGCATGAACTTGCTAATTAATTAACCACACGTTTTATAGAATTCAATTAAATACCGTTATTACTGCTATCATCTTACTGCTTAATAAGCCCCTTTCAGTCTATTCAAATCAGAATATCAAAGGAAACAAAAATGCAACGACAGCAAACCAGATGGTATAATAGGGCATAAAATCTCCGATCGCTTTCTCTACGCTGTAGGCATCAGATCTCTGTCTGATGACATTTCTGATCTTGAGGGTAACAATCAACAGATTAATAAAGATCAACGCACTTTCTCCCAAAACGGCAACACGATTGGGCGTTACCCCCCATTCTGTTATACGAAAAATAATAGCAGACATTACAATCAGGTCAACAATCAGCGTTAATAACGCAAGTCCGAATAAAATAATCAGATGAAAGTTTCGCCAGCCTTGCTTGTTTGCATCCGAAAGCGAGAAAAAAATGATCGCCATGACTCCTATCAACAGCGCATTGAATAGAACCAGAAAATCTCTGTCATTATAAGGATCTTTTTGGGTATATGCTACCATGATCAAATAGATCACCAACATCAAAAAAACAATCGGAGTAAATATACGGGCAATGATGGGTGAAATTTTTTGCACGAGTGCCGGATTCGTATGTACGAGATAAGAACTAACCAGTGGTGTAGCGGCAGCGCCAAAAATAAGAAAGTACTCTACATAAAACTCTGCAATGTTAATGTTAATCAGATTAAATAATCCCATCGTAACACCTGAAAACATGCCTCCTGACAGCGCAATCACATTCGCCACAATGACGATGTCTCCATTGTGCCGCAGATAGTCAATTCTTTTTTCGGTTGAAAAAACATCTTTCCCCAAATACGAAAACCCAGTAACCAGCCATAAAAACAAAGGCATATGCAGGCAGGAAAGAATGACCGTGTCGCTCTTTAGGTTTTTAGGCAATAGATTCATATAAATAACCGATATCAAAATCATCGCCAAAGGCAAAATAACAAGTTTGATGCCCGGTTTATGCTTCCAGATGAAATATAAGGTCATAGCCGGAAACACGATAAAGGAAATATTATATGGATAAAATTGATCCGGATCTTTCATGCCAAGTATGGCAGGTATTTTGGCAATAAAACCGGCCAGCAATGAAAGCATAATAACTACCCAAAGTTCATTTGCCTTTGTATTTACAGTCTGCTGCTTTTCGTAATAAAGACGGGCATGCCAAATGGGTGCGGCAGGATGATGCTTTATTTCATCATACAGCACCTGAAATGCCACTTTAAAATCGGACCTGTTTGAACGATACAATTGTTCTAGTACAGCAGGATTGTCAATGTGATTTCGAATCTGATCTAACATAATTTAAATATATAAAATACTTATGGCGCTCAACTCAATTATATGAAATATGTAAAAAATCATTTATTAATGGCTTACTCATGTTGTGAATGGTTGTTGTATGATGTAGAATATCCGTTGGGAAATCATTTGATGATTTAGTAACTAAGGTTACATAAGAATAGACAGGAATCCCTGAACTTTGAAGTGTTAAATTGAAATATAATGGAGATCGCAGGATTTGTCGCTTCGGTTTTTATCGGAATTTCATTGGGGCTCATTGGAGGTGGGGGCAGTATCCTGACTGTGCCCGTACTGGTCTATTTATTTCATATGGAGCCCGTGCTTGCCACGGCCTATTCACTGTTTATTGTAGGAACTACTGGAGTTATCGGTTCTGTTTCGTACTTTAAAAAAGGCCTGGTTAATACAAAGACGGCCATCATTTTTGGTATCCCCTCCGTTATCGCTGTTTTTCTTACGCGAGCATACATCGTACCGGCTATTCCCAATGATATTTTACAGATCGGTCAGTTTATGCTGACAAAGAATATATTACTGATGCTACTCTTTGGTGCATTAATGATTGTTGCCTCTTACAGTATGATCAAAAAAGAAAAACAAGAAGCAGCACATATGGATGCAGCACAATCATTCAATTATCCCCTTATACTTGTTGAGGGTTCAGTGGTGGGTATGTTGACAGGATTGGTTGGTGCGGGAGGGGGTTTTCTGATCATCCCGGCACTGGTATTATTAAGTAAACTTCCGATGAAACAAGCTGTGGGTACGTCGCTGGTCATCATTGCAGCCAAATCGCTGATTGGTTTTTTGGGAGAAAATGAAACCGGCACTATGGATTGGATGTTCTTGCTCAAAGTAACTGGTTTTGCAATTGGAGGGTTATTCATCGGAATGACTTTATCCAAAAAGGTCAGCGGTGAAAAACTCAAGCCGGCTTTCGGCTGGTTTGTACTGGTGATGGGCGTCTATATCATTCTCAAAGAAACACTGATGTAGAAAGGAGCGGTATGTGACTTAAGTAACCGAACTTCAGCATACAGGATCCCAATTTTGCAAAAGCAATAAAATAAACGATATGAAGATTGAACAGATTTACACCGGATGTCTGGCGCAGGGTGCCTACTACATTACTTCCAAAGGAGAAGCGGTCATCATCGATCCGCTCAGAGAGACACAACCTTATATCGATCGTTTGCAAAAAGACGGTGTAAAGCTGAAATATATTTTTGAAACCCATTTTCACGCCGATTTTGTCAGCGGACATCTGGATCTTGCTAAAAAAACAAATGCACCTATCGTATATGGTCCTACTGCCACACCCGAATTTGATGCCATCATCGCTGCAGATAATCAGATTTTTGAAATCGGGAAAATAAAAATAAAAGTATTACACACACCCGGTCACACCATGGAGAGTACTTGCTATTTACTGATCGATGAAAACGGTAAAGAGACCGCCTTATTCAGTGGCGACACGTTGTTTTTGGGTGATGTGGGCAGGCCCGATCTGGTACAAAAAGCAGCTCATATGACGCAGGATGATTTAGCAGGTTTGCTTTATGAAAGCTTATGCCATAAAATTCTTCCGCTACCGGATGATGTGACAGTCTATCCCGCACATGGTGCCGGTTCTGCCTGCGGCAAGAATATGATGAAAGAAACGGTAGATACATTAGGCAATCAGAAAAAAATAAACTATGCATTGAATCAACCTGATAAAGCATCGTTTGTAAAGGCCGTTACCGATGGACTGCTTCCTCCGCCCGCTTATTTCGGTATGAACGTGGCCATGAATAAAAAAGGTTATGAAAGTTTTGATAAGGTGTTGAGTACGGGTTTAAGACCGCTTACCCCCTCCGAATTTGAAGTGGCTGCCGAAAGTACGGGGGCATTAATTCTTGATTCGCGCAATGATAAAGTTTTTGCGGAAGGATTCATCCCTCAATCTATCAATATTGGTCTGGCCGGTGACTTTGCCCCTTGGGTAGGCACCTTGATCATGGATGTCAAGCAACCGATTTTATTAGTGACCGAAGAAGGCAAAGAAGAAGAAGCCGTGACCCGTTTGAGTCGCGTGGGATTTGACAAAGTTATCGGTTATCTCGAAGGAGGTTACGCCGCATGGAAAGACGCCGGTAAAGAAACGGATCAGATCAGAAGAATTACCTCAGCGCAATTTGCCACTGAGGCTAAAATCGGAGAAAGCATGATCATTGATGTTCGTAAGGATAGTGAATATGCGGCCGAACATATAGAAGAGGCTTACAATAAACCACTGGCCTATATCAATGAGTGGCTAAAAGATATAGATCCGAAGCAGCATTTTTATCTGCATTGTGCAGGAGGCTATCGCAGCATGATCGCGGCTAGCATTCTGCAAGCGAGAGGCTACCGGAATTTTTCGGAAGTGGCCGGCGGTTTTAACGCTATTACCAAGACCTCTGTGCCGAGAACCAGCTTTGTTTGTCAGAGCAAACAATATCAATCATCATAGCAAATTAATATGCCGTCAGAAATTAATCCGGATAAAAATTATTGGAATATCCGATGGGAAAAAGGAGAAGCCGGTTGGGATATTGGTTATGCGGCTCCGGCTATTACGGAATATATGCTAACCTATCCCCATAAAAGCGCAGCAATCCTTATACCCGGCTGCGGAAATGCGTATGAAGCGGAGTGGATGATAAAAC
>CAZZJD010000061.1:0-8405 GCA_964654305.1 uncultured Chitinophagaceae bacterium | reverse complement strand
GCAGCTGCAATACTTTTCCCAAGAGATGTTTTACCAATACCGGGGGGGCCAAGGAAACAAAGTATAGGACTCTTCATATCTCCTTTTAATTTTAAAACTGCCAGATATTCAAGTATTCTTTCTTTTACTTTGTCGATACCGTAATGATCATGGTCCAATACTTTTTTGGCTTTTTTCAGATCATATTGGTCCTCAGTATATTGCTCCCAGGGAAGATCCAGCAAAAGATCCATGTGATTGTAAACAATTGAATAGTCAGGTGTTGAGGGATGCATGCGCTCCAGTTTCTCAATCCCCTTTTTAAACATCTCTGCAGCGGCTTTGGGCCATTTTTTGGCTTCAGCCTTCTTTTTCATTTCCTGTATCTCCAGGTCATTTGAATCTCCCCCCAACTCCTCTTTAATACTCTTCATTTGCTGCTGAAGAAAATATTCTCGCTGCTGTTTGTCAATTTCTGTGCGCGTTTTACTCGTTACTTTATTCTTTAATTCAGCGAACTGCAATTCTCTTTGCAATAGGGTTAATAAAAGTTCTGCCCTTTGAGATAAATTCTGTGTTTCGAGCAATTTTTGTTTCTCTGATAATTCTGCATTCAAGTTATTGCTGACAAAATGAATGAGAAAAGCAGGGTTCTCAATATTTTTTAAGATGATGGCCGCTTCGCTGGGTAAATTTGGAGAGAGTTGAATAATTTGAGATGCCAAATCTTTAATAGAACCTGCCAATGCCTGAAAATTAGCATGATCTGTTATGGGCTCATCCTCCAGAATTGATGTATGAGCTTTGAAAAATGGATCTTCTGATGTGATGCCAAGGATTTTAAAACGTTTCTTCCCTTGCATGATAACGGTTGTTCCTCCATCGGGCATTTTGATGAGTTTAACGACTCTTGCTACGGTTCCAACCTGCTGAAGATCATTAACGCCTGGATCTTCTATATTGCTATCTTTTTGGGCAATAACGCCTATTAATTTATCAGTTTTATATGCCTCATTAACAGCCTGGATACTTTTGTCTCGCCCAACCGTTATTGGCAAAACTACACCTGGAAATAAAACTGTATTTCTTAAGGGTAGAATAGGCAAATCTTTATCAATATTAATTTCCTCATCCTGACCTTCCGTTTCATTGAGAGGGATAATGGGCAAAAAATCCATATCCTCTTCCTGTTGCGGCCTCATAAAAAAATCCTTATTGCTCATAATAATATTTTAAGACAAAATGACAGCGCGATATACTGTTGAATTAAGTTGATTATTTAAAAATATATTGCAACTATAATGCCATCGTTAAAAATGGAACGTAAATATTCTATTTTCTATAAATTATTGGGGCAAGTGATTTTCCAATAGATCCACTTGGCATTTGAATATGAAGTAAAGCAGACACTGTGGCAGCAATATCCGTCATATATACTTGTTCTGAGCTCGAACCTTTTGGTATTTTCCAGCCATACCAGAGTAAGGGAATATGACTATCATAGGGGTTCCATAGGCCATGTGTAGTACCCGTTTTGCCTCCATCTATCCAACCTGGTTTTAAAATGATTTGAATATCCCCACTTCGATCAGGATGATAACCATTTACGATTTGTTCACGAACAGTAAGAGGAAGCGGTAATTCCATCATTTCATCTAACTCAAAAACTCGATCAATCCCTTTTTCTTTTTTGAGTATTCCGATGATTGCATCAATCAGATCCTCTCTCGAAAGTTTCAAACTATCCATCAATGTATGATGTAAATAAATCTGATAGTTGTGAATGTATTGTACTAGTTTATCTGATCCATATTTAATCATTAAAATTTTATTCAATGTGTCTGCAATTTGCTGGTCATCTAACCATCCTGACGGAATTTTATGCTTCTGTAAAAAAGAAGGAACATGTGCAACTCCATGATCAGCAGTTAAAAAACTCAAATAATTGCTTTTGCCTATAGTTGAATCCAGAAAATCAAAAAAAACACCCAAGTCATGATCAAGACGTAAATAATTATCTTCTATTTCAATACTGTTAGGCCCAAAATTGTGTCCGATATAATCCGGCGATGAAAAACTGATTGCTAAAAAATCTGTGATTTCATCTGCTCCCAATTTTTCATTCTTAATTGCTTCACGTGCAAATGAGATCGTTATTGAATTTCCATAGGGGGTTTTAATAATCGCGTCATAATTATTTCCTATAAACTTATTTAGCGAATAGGGAAACCCTTTCTGCTCATTTCCAAATGGCGTGCCTGCATAATCTTGATTATCTTTTGTGCTTTGTCCATAAGTGTTAATATCATACAAGGTATTCCATCCCAAAGCATAATATTTATCTGCCATCTTATCTGAGTTGAAAGCATTTACCCACTCCGGTAAACGATTCATATAAAAGCTTGAACTTATCCAGTTTCCAGATTTAGGCTCATACCAGTAAGCTGCATCCGCACTAAACCCTGCTGGTAAAATGCTTCCTCTGTCTTTCAAAGCCACTCCTACTACTTTGCTTCTGAAATTTGTAGCCAATTTTAATTCATCACAAATACTGGTTGTTAGCATATTTCTAGGGCTCATTTGGCCTGTTTTGGCTAAGGTGCCAACGCCCGTTACATTTTTATCTTCACTACAGTATATTAACGCTCCTTCTTTTTTGTCGGGCCAGTTATTTCCAACGATTCCATGAATCGCAGGTACTGTAGCGGTGTAAATAGATGCATGACCACAACCTGTAACTGTTGGCATATAAGGTATAAAGGTATTGTCGAATGAAAAACCTTCATGTAGCATTCTTTTAAACCCACCTTTTTTGCTATATCTTTCATAAAATCTGTACAAAAAATCCCATCTCATCTGATCAACAACAATCCCTACCACTAGTTTTGGCTTCTCTACATAATTAAGATCCGTTTTATATTTACGATCCTGCGCATTGACGGATAAAATATTAATAGATAATATGATAAATAAGAAAATCCTCATTGATTAAATTTCTACAAATATAATTCTGATGCATTGAAAAGGTTATACAGATAATTTATCTCATTTCGTCAACAACTTCTTAAAATACAATAATTACTACATTTGCATATCTTATAATCTTAATTATGGCAGATTTATTTGAAAAACTAGTGAAGAATTATGGCCCTATTGGTCAGCACAGAGAAAGGGCGCATGGTTATTTTGCTTTTCCAAAATTGGAAGGTGAAATTAGCAGCACCATGTCTTTCAGGGGGAAAAACAAGATTGTTTGGAGCTTGAATAATTACCTTGGATTAGCCAATCATCCCGATATCAGAAAAGTGGATGCAGACGCGGCTGCTCAATTTGGAATGGCTTACCCCATGGGAGCGCGTATGATGAGCGGAAACTCCAATCAGCATGAACAACTGGAAAAAGAACTGGCAGAATTTGAGAGAAAAGAAGATGCAATACTATTGAATTTTGGTTATCAGGGTATCATGAGTACCATAGATGCCATATGTGGTCGTCATGATGTGATTGTTTATGATGCTGAAAGTCATGCCTGCATAATCGATGGGCTAAGACTACATCCAGGGCATCGCTATGTTTTTAAGCATAATGATATCGAAGATTGTGAAAAACAATTACAGAGGGCGTCTGCTTTAATTGATAAACAAGGAAGCGGTGGTATTCTGGTTATTTCAGAAGGTGTTTTTGGTATGGCAGGAGATCAGGGTAAACTGAAAGAAATCGCTGAGCTCAAAAAGAAATATCAGTTCCGTTTACTGGTAGATGATGCACATGGTTTTGGTACCTTAGGTAAAACGGGTGCTGGTGCGGGTGAAGAACAAGATTGCCAGGATGATATAGATCTTTATTTCAGCACCTTCGCCAAATCAATGGCATCTATCGGTGCATTTCTAGCGGGTCCCCGCGTGATTATAGATTACATTCGATATAATATCCGATCCCAGATTTTTGCCAAAAGTCTGCCTATGGCTATTGTTATTGGCAATCTTAAGCGTCTTGAAATGCTGCGTAATATGCCGGAACTCCGCGAAAAACTATGGAGTAATGCCCGAAAATTACAAAATGGGCTCAAAGAAAGAGGATTTGACATTGGTAAAACCAATAGCCCCGTAACCCCCGTGTATATGAAAGGGGGTGTTGAAGAGGCTACTGCCATGGTTATGGACCTTAGAGAAAATTATCATATTTTCTGTTCTATCGTGGTATACCCTGTCATACCCAAAGGACATATCATTTACCGCTTAATTCCTTCTGCCGCACATACGCACCATGATATAGAAGAAACGCTCAAGGCATTTACGGAAACAAAAGCCAAACTCGATGCTGGAGTATATAAGGTGGAAGCGATTCCAGACATGGTAAATAATTAAAATAAAAGGGGCTTACAAATGAGCCCCTTTTTTAATGTGTTTACGGGTAAATTCCCATAATACAATCCCTGTTGCTACGGATATATTCAAAGAATGCTTCATGCCCATTTGCGGGATTTCAATACATCCATCACATAAATTTAAAGTTGCTTCCTCTACCCCACTTACTTCGTTTCCAAAAATCAAAACGATTCCATTGTCATTGGCATGTTCCATCCTTTCCAGTTTTATACTTTTTTCAACCTGCTCCACAGCATAAACATCATATTTTTTTTCTACAATACTTTGAAGTGCTGCTTCTGTATTTTGAAAATATTTCCAAGACACTGTTTCAGTGGCACCTAATGCAGTTTTATGTATGTCTCTGTGAGGAGGTTGAGGGGTAAAACCAACGAGAAATATCTCTTCAATTAAAAATGCATCGGCTGTTCTGAATACGCTTCCCACATTTTGCATGCTTCTGATATTTTCCAGGATAACAATAATTTTCTGCTTGGATGATCCTTTAAAATCATCCACTGTTTTCCGATTCAGTTCATCCATTGATAGCTTACGCATGTTAAGATTTTGAGCGAAGTTATAAAGTTGTCATGGTTGTCGTTATTTTAATGAATGTCTTTGTCTTAAAGCTGACAATAAGATACGATGTGAACCACCCCGAAGACATTTGGGACAAACAACATTACAACAGTCTCGCCATAAGCGAGACGGACAACGGCATATAAAAGCTTACCTTTGCGAAAATATAAAGAATCATTATGCTTCAATTCGACGCCCTAGGGCTGGAAGAAAATCTCATGAAAGCCATTACGGAAATGGGCTTTACGAATCCAACCCCTATTCAGGAAAAATCCATTCCTCATCTCTTAAGTGGTACAAAAGACTATATCGGACTGGCACAGACTGGTACAGGCAAAACAGCCGCATTTGGCTTACCCCTCTTGCAGCTAATTACTGTAGCAGACAAATTTCCTCAAGCACTTGTTGTTTGTCCTACCCGCGAATTATGTTTACAGATTGTCACTGAAATTGAAAAATTCAAAAAATATAAACGAGGTATGGAAGTGGTTGCAGTATATGGTGGCACTTCCATTGTCATGCAAATTAAAACGATCAAACGGGGGGTACAGATCGTAGTAGCTACGCCGGGCCGACTGATTGATCTCATAGAAAGAAAAGCCATCAATCTGAATGAAATCAAATATGTAGTGCTAGATGAAGCGGATGAGATGCTGAATATGGGTTTTCAGGATGATATTGAATTTATTTTACAAAATACTCCTAAGAAAGAAAGTACTTGGCTTTTCAGTGCTACCATGCCGCCTGAAATCAGAAAGGTGAGTAAAAAATATATGAATCAGCCCGTTGAGATTACCGTTGGGCAAGTAAATACTGCCAATGTTAATATCGATCATCAGTATTTTGCTGTTTCCTCGCATCATCGTTATGAGGCCCTCAAAAGATTGATCGATTTTAATCCAGGTATCTATGGCATTATTTTTACCCGCACCAAAGTAGATGCCCAGGAGATTGCAGAAAAACTTACCAGAGAAGGTTATGATATAGATGCCTTACATGGTGATCTTTCCCAACAACAGCGAGATACAGTAATGGGTCAGTTTCGAGATAAAACTTTACAATTACTCATTGCTACTGATGTCGCAGCAAGAGGAATTGATGTAAAAGATATCACCCATGTAATCAATTATGAATTACCCGATGATACAGAAGTTTATACCCATCGAAGTGGAAGGACCGGCAGAGCAGGAAAGACGGGCATATGTATGAGTATTGTTAATTCAAGGGAAATTGGTAAAATACGTCAGATAGAACGCATTATCAAAGTTCCAATGCATAAAATGGAGATCCCCAGTGGGAAAGATGTATGCCGCAAGCAGTTCTTTGCTTTTATGGACAAAATAATTCATACGAAAATTAATGATGTATCTTATGAGACCTATGTACCGCTTCTGATGGAGAAATTTGCAGAAATGAGTAAAGAAGACATTTTAAAGAGAGTAGCAGCCATGGAATTTGACCGTTTCCTGAAATATTATGAAACAGCAGAAGACTTGAATGTTCGTGAAAGAAGCAGATCCTTTGATAAGTTCAGTAAGGATGGAAGAAGTGAAAGAGGCAGGGATCAAAGTAGAGAAAGAGAATCTTATCGCGATACTCAAGGGCGCTCCTTCAAAGGAGGTGGTCAGTTTACAAAGCTATTTGTAAATCTTGGCACTAAAGATGGTTTTTATAAAGCCAGTTTCCTCCAATTTGTTTTGGATATGAGTGATTTGAAGAAGGATGTTTTGGGACGCATCGATATGCGAGAATTAAACAGCTGGGTTGAAGTGGATAAAAAATTTGCCTCTAAAATGGTCGGCTCAATCAATGGGAAAAAATTTAAAGGGCGGAATATCAGAATGAATGAAGCTGATAGTCGTTAATATCAATCGGGTTTTGCTTTGCCAATTCCTCTTCATAAATTACCTTCGCATTCTTATTAATTTAATCAACTATTTAATTTTAAGATATGGCATACGATGTTATTGTTTTAGGTAGTGGCCCCGGAGGCTATCCTGCTGCAATCAGAGCTTCACAATTGGGATTTAAAGTCGCAATCGTTGAAAAGGAAAGTCTCGGTGGTGTTTGTCTGAATTGGGGTTGTATTCCCACAAAAGCTTTATTGAAAAGTGCACAGGTATATGAATACGTAAAGCATAGTGCTAGCTATGGTATCAATGCTACCGGCGTGCAACATGATTTTGGTGCTGTAGTGAAGAGAAGTCGTGGCGTAGCAGATAAAATGAGCAAAGGGGTACAGTTCCTGATGAAGAAAAATAAGATCGATGTGATCATGGGATATGGTAAAGTGGCAGGTAAAGGAAAGGTGGAAGTAACCGGTGCTGATGGTGTGTCTAAAATTGTAGAAGGCAAATATATTGTCATTGCTACTGGTGGCCGCAGTCGGGTATTGCCTAGCATGCCGCAGGATGGCAAAAAGATTATTGGTTACAGAGAGGCGATGGTGCTTCCCTCCCAGCCCAAAAGCATGATTATTGTAGGTAGCGGAGCGATAGGTGTTGAGTTTGCTGATTTTTACAATAGCATGGGAACAAAAGTGACGATTGTGGAATTCATGCCACGTATTGTACCCGTAGAAGATGAAGATATTTCCAAAGAACTTGAAAAGCAGTTTAAGAAGAAAGGCATTGATATAATGACAGGAGCGGAAGTTACTTCAGTAGACACATCCGGTGCGGGCGTCAAAGCAAAAGTAAAAACTTCAAGTGGTGAAGTTGTCTTAGAGGCTGATATCTTACTGAGTGCTGCCGGTGTAGTTGCAAATATTGAAAATATAGGATTGGAATCCAGTGGCATCAAAACAGAAAAAGGAAAGATTGTTGTTGACAAATATCAGCAGACTTCTGTTTCTGGAATTTATGCAATTGGAGATGTGGCTCCAGGACAGGCACTGGCTCACGTAGCTGCAAAAGAAGGAATCAATGCTGCCGAACACATAGGATATCTCGAAAAGAAATATCATCATACACCTGAGGCGATGGATTACAACAACATTCCGGGTTGTACTTATTGCACTCCCGAAATAGCTAGTGTAGGCTATACTGAGAAAGCAGCCAAAGAAGCCGGATATGAAGTAAAAGTCGGCAAGTTTCCTTTCGTGGCAAGTGGTAAAGCCTCAGCAGCGGGAAACACTGATGGATTTGTTAAAGTCATTTTTGATGCTAAATACGGAGAGTTTCTAGGAGCCCATATGATTGGAAGCAATGTCACTGAAATGATTGCAGAAGTTGTGGTGGCCCGAAAACTCGAAACAACCTACCATGAGATACTGAATGGTGTTCACCCTCATCCTACAATGAGTGAGGCCGTGAAGGAAGCAACGGCTGCGGCATACGGCGAAGCGATTGATATTTGATCATTTGCATGATTCATTTATACAGGGACTTCAGGGCACATCGTACAGATAGAGTTATTAAATCTTAATTAATAAATAATCCTGTTTGTAAGCTAAAAAAAGCATTTAATTTATTCTCGCTG
>CAZZJD010000060.1:0-8483 GCA_964654305.1 uncultured Chitinophagaceae bacterium | reverse complement strand
TGTCTCTTTAGTATCAAATCCCTATCTTCGTAGTAGAGAGAAAGTTTTATTTTAATTAACTGCCGAAAGATTTTACTTCTAAAAACATCGGAAGCATTTAGATAAAACCATTTTAACTGTATGAAAATTTTTTGTATTGGAAGAAATTACGCAGCTCATGCTAAGGAATTAGGAAACGATGTTCCTGATGAGCCTGTTGTGTTTATCAAGCCTAAAAGTGCCTTGTTGCTCCCTTCCATGCCTTTCTATTATCCCGAGTTTACGAATGAATTACACTATGAAGTAGAATTGGTTTTGCGTATTTGTAAGAATGGGAAATATATACCAGAAAAACATGCTTCTAAATATTACAATGCCATTACTGTTGGGATTGATTTTACGGCCAGAGATGTACAGCGCTCCTTACAGGAAAAAGGACTTCCCTGGGAAAAATCAAAGGGATGGGATGGATCTGCCGCGATCGGAAAATTTGTGGAAATCAAACCTGGCTTTAATCCGGAGGATATCAACTTCTGTCTTTATAACAACAAGCAGTTGGTTCAGCAAGGAAATAGTAAAGAAATGGTCTTTAATTTTAACCAGATCATTTCTAATATCTCTAATTATTTTTCATTGAACATAGGGGATCTTATTTTTACGGGTACACCCAAGGGGGTAGGGGAATGTGTAGTAGGGGATGAACTGGAGGCGTTTATTGAAGACGATTCTCTTTTGGAAATGTCAGTAAAATAATTTGTAAAGCATCTATGCTTTTCTAAAAACCCACTTCATCATCTCTTTCCAGTTTGCTTTTTTCCCATACATTAATATTCCGGTACGGTAAATTTTTCCACTCAGCCAAGTAGTTCCTATAAATCCTGCGATCAATAAAATTATTGATAAAGCCAGTTGCCAATATGGAACATTTTCGGGTACACCTGAAGGGATTCTCGCCATCATTACCATCGGAGAGGTAAATGGTATCACACTCCCCCAGAAGGCCAGATCGCCTGTCGGATTTTCGATAGAAGAAGACATGATGATAAAACCAAAAATGATAGGCATGGTGATTGGCATCATCAGCGATTGTGCCTCTTGCGGATCTTCATTAATGACACTTCCGATAGCAGCAAATAAAGCGGCATAAAAAAGATAGCCTCCAATAAAATAAAATAAAAATAAGCTAATGATAATACCCCAGTCGGCAGCCATTAAAGTATTATGAATCTCCAGACTACTCATTGCTATGGCCGGAGCTGTATTTTGTTGAGGCAGATTTTGTAAAGCGCTATTGCCTTCCACAAGGGTCTCAGGGCTAAGAAAATAAGCACTTGCGCTCGACAAAGCGAATAATAAAATAACCCATAACAAAAGTTGGGTTAAGCCTACTGCTGCAATGCCAATAATTTTACCCATCATTAATTGAAAAGGCTTTACACTGCTTACCATTACTTCAGCAATTCTGTTCATTTTCTCTTCCATCACTCCACGCATTACAGAAGCTCCGTATATAAATAATGTCAGGTAAATAATAAATCCACTCGCAAATCCAATACCATATGCCAAAGCTTTATTGTCTTCTTTTAAGGTGTCGCCTTTGATGATATAGGAGCTGTATAAGTTTTTTGCAGATTGGTTTGTTTGATTTTGAATACTGTCTAGTAGTTGCCTGCTGATTCCTTTGGATTCCATAGCTTGATCCTCTTCAATGTCTGCTATTTGTCGGATAATTTTTTCATCCACACTTAAGCCGGTTTGTTCTGCTGTATAAAGTCTAATGGAATCTGTTCTCAAACTGCCTGATGAGTAAAATCTTAGGAGTCCATCATATCCTTTTTCTTTAAAATTATTTTCATTACAATCATTTGCCTGATAAAAAAACAATTTATCCTCATTTTTGAAACGAGAGGCATATTTGCCAGATGAATCCTGAATAACGAATCTGTAAGTGCGGCTACTTTCTTTCCCCAAATAAGCAGATCCAATAATAATGGCAATAAGCAAAATGGGAAATAAAAATGTTGATAATAGGAATGTCTTATTTCTAACTCTGGTGGTATACTCTCTCTGTACAATAACCCAAATTTTTTTCATTTTGGAAATATTTTCTGAATAATAATTTGTATTAGCTATTAAATTGTCGGCTTGATTTTCCTTGCTCCACTAATCGGATAAATATTTCATTTAATGAGGGCAGGATCTCATGAAATTCCAATACCTGATGATTGTTTTGAATAAAATGATTTAAGACATCGTTATTTGAATAGCCTTCTTGGATCCTAAGAGTAAGGGTCTGATGATTTTGCTTTATCAATTCAAAAGCCGGAGACTCAAAGTTTGTTGCAACAGTTTCTGTTTGAATGGAAAAAAGATGCTCTTTGTATTCTTGTTTTATATTTTTCACTGTTCCGTCAAGAATCTTCTTTCCTTCATTAACGAGTATAATATGATCACAGATCTCTTCAACCTGTTCCATGCGATGCGTACTAAAGATAATGGAAGTGCCTTTTTTTGCCAGTTGGTAAATTTCATCTTTGATCAGATTGGCATTTACTGGATCCAGTCCGCTGAAGGGCTCATCCAGAATAATGAGTGAGGGTTCGTGTAATACGGTAGTAACAAATTGCAATTTCTGACTCATCCCCTTTGAAAGATCTTCTACCTTTTTATGCCACCAGCTTTGCATTTCAAATTTCTCAAACCAGTATTTTACCTTTTCAAATGCGTCTTTCTTGGAAAGTCCTTTTAGCTGAGCCAGGTATAAAGCATGCTCTCCGATTTTCATCTTTTTATATAAACCTCTTTCTTCAGGCATATAGCCGATATGGATCGTATCTTTATTAGGATCAAATCTTTTACCATTTAATATAATTTCCCCTTCATCCGGATAAAAGATGCCCGTGATCATACGAATCAATGTCGTTTTGCCTGCGCCATTAGGTCCCAGCAATCCAAATACAGAACCTGGAGCCAGAGAAAAGCTGATATCATCAACGGCTTTTTGTGAGGAAAAATATTTTTTGAGATTGCGGACATCAATACTTGCGCTCATGAATAAAAAATCTTAAATAATAATTTGTGTGATTACGCTTGCAAATTTAGCGTAAAACATGTGCTAAGGCTTCTGCAACTTTTTCTCCATCCATAGCTGCGCTGATAATACCGCCGGCATAACCCGCCCCTTCTCCGCATGGGTATAATCCTGCGATCTGTTCGTGTTCTAATGTGTCTGAATGTCTTGGGATTTTCACAGGTGAGGATGTGCGTGATTCTGTGGCGACTAGTACGGCTTCATTGGTAAGATAGCCTTTCATCTTTTTACCGCTTTGCAGAAAAGCATTTTTCAATCCATTGCTAATAAAAGCGGGTAATACGTCTTTAAGTTGCACACTTTTTATGCCTGGATGATAAGAGCAGTCCGGTAGGGTATTCGAATATTTGTCTCCTGTAAAATCCATCATCCTTTGTGCTGGGGCCTTTAGATTGCCTCCTCCGGCTTTGAAAGCAGCTTGTTCAATTTGCTGTTGAAACTCCATCATGATCAATGGATGGGTTTTCTTTTTTAGAAATTTACTAATTTCTTCAACGGAAACACTGGCTACAATACCGCTATTAGCAAAAGGATTGTTTCTTTTGGAAGGGCTCCATCCATTCACTACTATTTCTCCGGGCTCTGTTGCGGCAGGTGCAATGATACCTCCGGGGCACATGCAAAAAGAAAAAACGCCTTTAGCATTTACCTGTTCTACCCAGCTATAAGCAGCGGGTGGCAAATAAGGGTTTCTGGTTGTACAATGATATTGTATCTGATCGATCATCGATTGCGGATGTTCAATTCTTACCCCCAGTGCAAAGGGCTTCGCTTCGATCTCAATATTTTTTTTATGCAACAGTGTAAATATGTCTCGCGCACTATGGCCGGTTGCCAGAACTACAGCATCAGCATGTACTATATCTTCTTTATGTGTTTTTATACCAATAACTTTATCATTTTTCAGAACGAGATCGGTCATTCTGGTTTCAAAATGAAAGATGCCACCACATTGAATGATATGCTCACGCATTGCAATAATGATATGCGGAAGTTTATTGGTACCAATATGAGGGTGGGATTGATAAAGAATATTTTCATCCGCACCAAAATGATGAAACAATGCCAGTATTCTTTTCAGGTTGCCTCTCTTGTTACTACGGGTATATAATTTGCCATCACTGTATGTACCTGCACCCCCTTCTCCAAAACAATAGTTGCTGTCGGGATCCACGACGCCTTCCTTATTGAGTCTGGCCAGATCCCTTCTTCGCGATCTTACATCTTTCCCTCTTTCAATAATAATTGGCTGAATATTTTTTTCAATCAATCTTAAAGCGGCAAATAAACCGGCAGGACCACTTCCAATAATCAGTATGCGATGAGCAGCATTATGTACGTCTTTCCATTCAAACGGGTAAGGTGTGCGGAGAGTAAAAGGCTCATCAATAAACGCTTCAACAGTAAGATTTACGATGGGGTTTTTGCTGCGTGCATCGATAGATTGTTTGGTTCGCCTGTATCCGTAAATATGGGAGATATTCTTTCCGCTTGATTCGGCAATCCGCTTCCGTATGTAAGCGTCATCGTATGCTTCTTCCGGGGTGAGAGAAAGTCTTAATTCGAGTGGCATGATTTATGAACTGTAAAGATAATGTCAACTTGAATATTTATTTTAAGTCAATAATCAAAAGTAAAAACCCAAAACGCTGTATGTTGCATGTTGTTGGTTACTGGGGTTTTATGACAGACAAGTAATTTTTCTTGTCTACCATTACTTAATTAACTTTGGATAGGTATTATTAATCAGTGTTATTTCATTCATCATGAGGTTATATCAGGGGCTATTTTTATGGGTATTTGCCGGACTAATCTCTTGCAGAACTACTTATACTCCTGCTCGTGTAAATTTTGTGCAGCAGGATGTACAGCAATCCTTTATTGACTCCTCGTTAATTATTATGCTCAGGCCTTATAAGGATAGCCTGGATAAATCGATGAACCACATTATTGCCACGTTAGATCAGGATCTGGAGAAAAAAATGCCGGAGGGTACACTAGGTAATATGATGGCGGACGCCATGTTGGTACAAGCGGGAAAAGTATTCGGAATAAAACCAGATTTGGCATTGATGAATGCAGGAGGCATTCGTTTGCCCGCAATTAAGGCGGGTAATGTTACATTGGGTAAGATCTATGAGTTGCATCCGTTTGACAATAAATTGGTGATGATGCGTATAAGTGGTGAGACATTACGACAGCTGCTTGATCTTACTGCTTCCAGAGGAGGCTGGCCGTTGGCCGGTGGGCGTATAACAATCAAAAATAAGCAGGCGATCAATATTCTCATTCAAGGCTTACCATTGGATCTAAATGTCAATTATTGGATTGCGTTAAGTGATTATGTAGCTTCGGGTGGCGATGATGCGGATATGCTTAAGGGCTTTAAATTGGAGCAAAAGGATTATTTAATTCGTACGGCAATTATTGATTATTTGAGTGGATTACAAAAGATCGGTCAATCCTATGAGATAGGTTCAGAAAAAAGAGTTCAGTATGCAGAGTAGGAGAGATTTTATTCGTCATGCTGCCTTGGCAGGCAGTGCTATGATACTGCCCAATATTCTAAATGCCGGCGCAGATCCTAAGTCATTAACAATATTACATACCAATGATACGCATAGTCGGATGGAACCTTTTCCGATGGATGGCGGAAAGCATCAGGGGATGGGGGGGGTAGCAGCCAGAGCTGGAATTATTCGTGATATTCGTAAACAGGTTTGCCAAGTATTATTGCTGGATGCCGGAGATATTTTTCAGGGGACACCTTATTTCAATTATTACAAAGGGGAACCTGAAATGAAGGCGATGCAGATGATGGGTTACGATGCCTGTACGATGGGCAATCACGATTTTGATGGTGGCATTGAAAATTTTGCCAACCAATTAGCGCATGTAAGTTTTCCGGTAGTCATTTGTAATTATGATTTTACCGGAACTCCTATGGAGTATCAGTATCATCCATACACGATTATAAAAAAGGGTGGGTTGAAGATTGGTGTCACAGGAGTAGGTATTGAGCTGAAGGGATTAGTGTCTGAAGACTTATCAACAGGTGTAAAATATTTAGACCCGGTAGAACGATCCGGGTATTATGCTTCCTTTCTTAAGAAAAAAGGATGCGATATGGTAATTTGCTTGTCTCATCTGGGATTTGATTATAAAAATGATCTGCAAAAAATATCGGATCTCAGACTCGCAAAAGCATCCTCTGATATTGACCTTATCATTGGGGGGCATACCCATACCTTTTTGAACGAGCCGGTTAAAATAGCTAATCAAAATGGCAAAGAAGTCTTAATTAACCAGGTTGGCTGGGGCGGGATTAAGATGGGTCGACTTGACTATGAATTTTCTTCCGTATTTCCAAATAAATCACCTAAAAGCGCAGAAGTTTTGTCAGTAAAAAAAATGACAGAATAAAAAATTTTTTTTTCCACAAAAAGTTAGATATTCGCCTTCCCCCTAAACATTTTCAGATACTTGCTACTGAATGCAACGGGAGTTAGTAAACAACTTTTTTTTAATATAGTAACTGCTTTGGTTTATTATGGCGAAAACGGCTGAACTCGTATGGAAAAATTGTTTGGATATTATTAAGGATATTGTAGAGTGGCAGCAATTCAAGACCTGGTTTGAACCCATTCAACCTGTTGGCTTAAAAAACAAGATTCTTACAATCCAGGTACCCAGTCAATTCTTTTTTGAATATTTGGAAGAGCATTATGTAACCCTGCTGGCGAAAACATTAAAACGCGAGTTGGGAAAAGATGCAAACCTGGAATATCGTATTATGATGGATAGTGGTAATAAGGACAAAGAGCCGATTACCATGAATATCCCTGGTCAGGGTTACAAAACCTTTACTAATAATGAAATGGATTTTCCTTTGGTGATCAACAATCCAGTAAAAAATCCATTTGTTATTCCTGGTCT
This sequence comes from uncultured Chitinophagaceae bacterium, assembly GCA_964654305.1. Taxonomy (GTDB): domain Bacteria; phylum Bacteroidota; class Bacteroidia; order Chitinophagales; family Chitinophagaceae; genus Lacibacter. The sequence continues at coordinate 1,477 of CAZZJD010000060.1, read as the reverse complement.
GAAAAAGGTACAGATTGATCCTCAGTTGAATCCAAATTATACTTTTGACTTGTTTGTAGAGGGTGATTGTAACCGTGTAGCTCGTAGAGCGGGTAAAACGATTGCCGAAAAACCAGGGGCTACTGCTTTCAATCCATTGGTCATATATGGAGGAACGGGTTTGGGGAAAACACATCTAGTGCAGGCGATCGGCAATGAAGTAAAAAGATTACATCCCAATAAAGTGGTGTTGTATGTGAGCTGTGAAAAATTCATCAATCAGTTTGTAGATCATAGTCGGAATAATGCCATTAATGATTTTATCCATTTTTATCAGTTGATTGATGTTTTGATATTGGATGACGTTCAATTTTTCATTCGTGCTGAAAAATCACAGGATGCATTTTTTGCGATATTCAATCATTTGCATCAAAGCGGTAAACAGTTGGTATTAACATCCGATAAAGCGCCAAAAGATCTAGAAGGGGTACAGGAAAGATTATTGAGTCGTTTCCGTTGGGGATTAAGTGCAGATCTGCAATTGCCCGATTATGAAACGCGTATTGAGATCCTGGAGATGAAGATGAAGCAATCAGGTCTGGAGATGCCTGCGGATGTGGTAAAATATCTTGCCTATAACATTACCGCAAATATGCGTGAGTTGGAGGGTGCTTTGATCTCTTTGCTTGCACAGTCTTCATTAAATAAGAAGGAGATTGATCTGGAATTGGCAAGAAAAGTGCTGAAAAGTTTTGTCAAGACTTCAAATAAAGAAATCACCATTGACACGATTCAAAAAATGGTATGTGATTATTTTGACGTGTCGTATGATAAGTTGCTACAAAAAACACGTAAGCGTGAAATAGTGCAGGCTCGACAGATCACGATGTTTTTGGCTAAGACGTTCACGAAGAATTCTTTGAAGACGATAGGGGAGCATTTTGGCGGAAGGGATCATACTACTGTAATCCATTCTTGTCAGACTGTCAAGGATTTAATGGACACAGACTCTTCTTTTAAGGAGAGTGTAGTGGAATTACAACAGAAAGTGCAGCTGGCGGCTATGTAAGGACGGTATTAAAATAAATTTGACTTTGCAATTGTTCAGTTAAGTCATATTTTTGCGCCCCTGTAAGGGTGTTATCAGGTGAGGTGGATGAGTGGCTGAAATCAACGGTTTGCTAAACCGTCGTAGGGCCTTAAAGCTCTACCGAGGGTTCGAATCCCTCCCTCACCGCAGATTTCAATAAGTTAGATTTTTCAAATGGGTATAGTTTTTTATATCCAGATTAAAGTCTAAGAAATAGATACGGGAAGTAGTCTCGCCTAAGGCGAGAGTAGCGCACCGAAAAAAATAAGTTGATGTTGAAAATAGATTCGGGAAGTAGTCTCGCCTAAGGCGAGAGTAGCGCACCGAGAACATAGTTTGAATTAAAATAGATACGGGAAGTAGTCTCGCCTAAGGCGAGAGTAGCGCACCGAGAACATAGTTTGAATT
>CAZZJD010000059.1:0-8558 GCA_964654305.1 uncultured Chitinophagaceae bacterium | reverse complement strand
AAATTTATTGCCGTTGACGGTAAGTTTTACAAGATAAATACCCGGCACATCATACAAGTGATCACCCTTCTGATCCGTTGCAATTTGGCCGTCACCAAAATCCCAATACCACGAAGTAGCGCCCTGCGTTCGGTCCTCATAATTTATACTTTCGCCTTGAGTAATTTCATGCCCTGGGGATATGATAAAATCAACTTTACTGCTCTGCCCACTTTTATTGATTCTCTTACAAATAAAAATTCCTGAAACAATAATAAAAACACCTAAAAAAATAAAAACAATTCGCTTATCCATCTGATATATTTAAAATTAATAACTAATCAATTTGTGTTGTTCACTTCCATATAATATTCTTTCTTTCATTTCTCTTTCATTAAAAGCTGTTTTTCAACTTCCCATTTCTTTTTATTATAAAAAAGAGAATGAACAATACCTACATTCAAGCCAAAGCTACTTGTAGATGCCTTTTCAACTCCATTCATCATCGTATTATAGGCATAATTTTCATCCATCAACTTATAATTACTTACCTCATTTGAAAAGCTTATTGTCTGGTAAAATAAGCCAGCCTTAATAAAAAAGTTTTCATTGACTTTATAAAGCACGCTAGGCCTGATTAAGAAACCAATCGAACCCGAACTGAAATTCGTGCTGTTGGTTTCGCTGCGTGCCGCTTGATTTAAACCTACATTATAACCAATCTCACTCATGCGCTGGAAGTATTGCGCAACGGAATAATTGAAATTGGCAGGCAGTGACGAAGCAGATAGATTATTCTGTGCATTCGCTTTGGTTATCAACCAAGAATTATCATCAGGTGTAAGCCCCTGATCAAAAGTAGTACCGGGCCTGAAACGGATATCGGTATTGTATTGATAAATCGCTTCATAATCAAACAAAGTACCATTACTGCTTGCCGTGCTGGAAAAACTCAAATTATACAATAAGCCCGCTTCGAGATTCAGCATTATTTTGGGCGTTAAATTCTTTCTGTATATAAATGTTATAGGAAGCACAATATTCTTCATGCTGAGATCCTCAGATATGGAACCATTCGCAGTGATGTGCTGACGGAAAATTTCATTGCCCTGATGACCCGAAATTTTCTTTTCATTCGCTTGAAATTCGGCATGATACGCGCTTTTTGAAATCGTGCCCGAAAGCGATCCGTAAGAAAAGCCCAAACCAAGTCCTATTTCTGCTTTTTTATCGAAGAAATGCTGAAGCTGAACTTCAAAACCCAAATGACTACCTCCGGAAAAATTAGCCGCCGGGTTCACCTGATTGGCTAATAAAGTATTATACTTTTCATAACCAAGCCGGCTTGTTTCAGTAAGACTGCTATTGAAAGTACCCAGATTCAAGCTTAAGCCAACCCACCATTTTGCAGGAGATTCAATGAGTTGTGTGAGCTTACCTATTCGTGTATTTACATAATCTCTGCGGTTCGTACTATCTATTCTACGCTGCTCTTCTATCTTAATTTTTGCAATGGAATCATTTATTCTTTTTTCTTCCGCCTGCCTTATTGCTATTGCATCATTAATTCTCTTTTGATTGGCTGATTGAATGGCAGCAGCAAATTCAGGCTCCTTATCATTCAAAATATTAAGCGTACGCCCCCACATATCTATTTTACTGATCAATACTGAATTGTAATCCTTATTAACACTGACATGCAGTACAACCGTATCGGTACTTTGTAAATGCAAATCCGTGGTTCTGAAACCGGCAGTCTTTTTCACCAGTAATACCTGAATTTTTTTGTTTGCTATTTCTTTATAATTAACATCAGAATTAAGCAGCTTGACAGTAAAACCTCTTGGATAATTTACCTTTATTTTGGCAGTATAATCATCTACTTTTCTTACCACTACTGCATCCGGATAGATTTTATCCCCATCATAAAAAGCAGGATTCAAGGCGTCCGCAATTAAGGCATCGCCTGTAAACAGAGTCTTGAATTTTGTAACAGCTCCATCCGTAACTTTCGACTGTCCAGGCAAAACAAATCTGGATAGATTGATATAATTCTGAATCAAATTGTCTACACTTTCAAACAACACCTTTTGCTGCTCGGCAGAGGGCGGCTGAACCTGTGCATTGACAATAGTTGTAAGTAAAGTCGCCGCTATAAGCAAGAAATATTTCATATGTTCATTATTATTTATTTTTAATTGTCATATTGAATAACCTTAAATCATTTCGATTGGTAATTGAGATATGCAATTACAGTTTTATTAACTTTGAAACAGCCTTCGCGCCGTTGTTCCCTGTTATGTTAATGAAATAAGTTCCTCTTCCCAATTGGGATAGCGGTAGTACAATTTGATGATTTACATTTTCAATCACTTCTTTAATCAAAAGGGTTCTGCCTGTAATATCATTAATAACAATTGTTACCCCATCAGAAAATACGGTCCCATCCCATTGCACTGTTACATTACCCTGAACCGGATTCGGGAAAAGACGCATAAGAAAACTTTCTGCTCCGGTCGAACGAGGAGGTTCCGGCAAACGCCCAGATGGATTATTATAATAGAATCGACTATTACAGCTTTTCCCTGCCGTGAAAATTTTTACCCAATAGTATCTAGTATTATTAAAGGTAGCATTGGGCAGATAATAATTCTGTGCTACTTCGTTTATAATATCCTGCGACTTTAGATTTACATCATCATACCCCCATTGTAAAGAGTCTGCCAAATTGTAAAGACAAACCAGATCTGAACCATTATAAATCACTTTTACATCAGCGGGTAAAGATGGGTTTGTCGTAACGGCAATATCTTTGTTAATAGCATTTTTACAACCATTTACATCCGTTGCTTCCAATTTTAAAGTGGCGGTTCCTGCATTTGAAAAACTGACAATTGCATTTTGTCCATTGTTACCCACACTTGAAATAATACCCGATATGTTCGTTGTTGTTTTCGTCCATGTATAACTAATTGCTGCAACAGGTGATGCCACATTAAAGCTTAGATTTTTTGCATTCTGGCAGACCGCCGCCGGACCATCAATTGAAGGAGCCGAAGGCAAAGGATATACTGTAATGGTAAAAGTTTTTGATTGACCCGTACAATTATTGGCCTTGGGCGTTACGGTAATCGTAGCAACTTGAGAACCTGAAGAACCATTACTTGTTGTAAATGCAGGTATTTCAACAGTGTTTGTGCCTGACGATGCAATACCAATACTTGTATTGGTATTAGTCCAGTCGAATAAAGTACCGCTTACTGTACCTGGAAAAACAATACTGCTATTCAGCACTCCACTACATGCAGCTCTGTTGGAAATATTACTTACGGAAGGAGTTGGATTTACCGTTATAGTTGCAGTTTTCGAACTCCCTGAACATGTATTAGCAACTGGCGTTACAGTAATGGTAGCAATTGAAGGCGTGGTTCCAGTATTAGTAGCTGCAAAAGAATTAATGCTACCCTGGCCGCTGCCAGCCAAGCCAATACTGTTTAAGCTGTTATTCCAGTTATATACTGTTCCGCTCACAGATGATCCTGAAAAATTTATAGCAGCCGTTGATTGTCCATTGCATATAGTTTGGTTAGAAATTGCATTTACAGAAGGAGTTGGTTTAACTAGGGCTGATACGGCAACATTAACATTATTCGTTGCCCCGGTACTGGAACATGAAACATTTCCGAAATAAGAGCCGGTAGTTAATCCTGCTATTGCACGTACCCATACTTTTTGATTTGCTGTTCCAGGAGATCCCGTAGGAGTAATATTGATACTATTTGAAAAAATATTACTGTCTTTCGATACTTGAAAATTAGAAGGCGCGGTAACTACAATATTATCTGTTAAATCAGTGCCGGTAACAGTAAAGCTTTTTGCAGGAGAGGGGCCTTGTGATTGACAATAAACCAAGTCTGTAATTGAAGCTGTAGGAACCTCGATTGTGGGGGGCGGAGTGAAAGTAAAAACACTATTATTTTCAGGCCTAGCATTTATATTATTTGTTTCAATATTAGTTGATGTATCAGCAACAATCTTGCTTAACCTAGTAGAAAGTTTTATCGAAATAAAATCTCCAATATCCTTCCCGGCAATGCCAATAGAAGCCGAGGCATTATTATTTGCCCTATTAGTGACATCTCTACTATAAGAAAATTCAATTTTATTACCCTTCTCATATAATGTGACTTGAAAAGAAACGTCATAATATTCAGCAGTTTTATCATAATAAAAGTTCAACCACTGCACTGTTAACACTTTATTATTCTCAGCACCAGATGTTTCATAAATTATAGCTCCACTGGAGAACATTTTTAAGTCATCCCATAAAGGAGCAAGAATTGGACGAGGAGTGGTTTGATCCTTTAATTTATTATCTGCATTAGAATTGGCTTCTGCACCTAAAGTCATCCAACCATTTTCTGAAACAGCAAAGGTGGTATAGTTTACACCGGCAAATCTAAATGTAAATCCAATATTAATTTGTGTAGTAAATCTGTCGTCAGCGGAACCTGAAAAAGAAGTAATCTTTGTCGGATTAGCTAATTCAATAAAAGCGTTGGGAGATATTGATGAGCTAAAACTATACTGATTCGCTCTTTGTGCCGTTGAGGATTGACTCAAAAGTAAAAATAACATTCCTACAAAAAAGGTGGTTTTTGTGTAAGAAAATATTCCAGATACGATCTGGCTTTTGAGCGTTTTAAAGTAGGAAAACATGATGGATGCAGTTTAGTTTCTTTTGGTTTTAATTTTTGGTTGACAAATCATAAAAATGCGTATGCCCTTCTATCCTTGTACATTAAATTGATAGTGGGGTTGGTTGAGTCAGATAATGGATTGGATGGATTAGCAGATTCTCTTAATAAGAGCACTTTTCATATTCACATTCCTGTAATCTATTTATAAATGTAGTAATAATCCGTAAACTTCAAAATAAAATTTTGATGAATGATGTAGTAAGTCCTCAATAGGTTATTATATAAATATCTTGTTTTATAAATGTTTAAGGAAAGCCTGCTGAAGATGCTCGCAATTGAGTAATCTGTTGGTTTAATTGCATAATCATTTGATCTTTTTCCTGGATTTTACTTAACAACTGCGACTTGTCTTTTAAGCAATTATTTAGACCCACCTTATCAGAAAGATAACTGGAATAAACATTTGAAATCCTGTTCAGCAGATAATTTTGTGCCGTGTCGCTACCGAATACATTTTTAAGTTGCACGATAGCAGCAGCGGCAGTTTGATTTTGCATTACAGGATTAGACGCCGTAGGTATACCGGCAATCAACGTATCAATTTCTCCCATTTTATCCAGTAATTTATTTTGATTGCGAATAAAATTTTTATTCTGCTCAAATTGTTTGGTTTCAATTGTATGCAGTGTAACAGGCAACTCAAAATCCCAATAAATGGCAAATAAAAATATACCCACAGTACAGGTGAAAAGCATCAAAAACTGCCAAAACAAATTCGTTCTCTCCTTGTGATTTAAAGGACGCATCGACATGATATTTAAAATTATTCTAGAAAGTTAAAGCCTTTTTTCTTTTCGTTTTTATGATCCCCCATTACGCGCTCACGTATGATAAAATCTTTATCTTTTCGTTTCCCGATAAGCTCAAGCTCATTCAATTGCTCAAACAATGAAGCCCATTTGTGTAAAAACGTAATAACGGGATGATAGCTGTCAACAATAGCATAATGATCATATTCCGTTTCAATGGCATTCGCAAGGAGTTCTATAAAATGGGTAGGAGTAAGTTCCGTCCATTCCTTGAAATATTGCAAAAGATCTTCTTTTTCTTTTTCAACCATAAAGTCAAGCGATACTTTAACAGTATTGGCAAGATTCAGCATTGCATTGAGCAAGAAAACCGGTGGCTGATGCGGCAGAATCGTACGAAAAGAGAAAAAGATACCGGATATATACTGCACATTGATTTCGGACAGCTTCTTCACATTCTGAGCCAGTGCCGTGTTTTGAGATTTGGCAACCACCTTTCTGATGATACTATTGCTATAGTCCTGAACCCGGTTGAGGTTACTGCCAATTTCTTTACACAATGCAATCATGCCCGGATGACTGAATATGTTTATGGAAGGAGGAAACCATGTTTCATCGGGTATGATTTCATTACCTTTTCTTTTAAACCTTGCCACTGGAAAATGATACATGCCAAAAGCTTCGGCCGTTAAATCTTCTCCACTGATAATATCCAATCCGTAAAAGGGCCTGGTAAAAGGATGGCGCGCAGGCGTTTCGCTGGGAGAGGGTTCTCCATATGGAACACGTTCAAATGGATTTACTGTTACAACAGCGTAGTAATAATCAAATTCTTTTTTCCCACCGGCCCATTGTTCAAACCTGCTGGTAGCCGTGAGTCCCTTATCCAAGGAAGTTCCAATTTCAATACGTGTACCTCCTGCAGTTATAGCTCTGCAAAGAGTGAGCGTAATTACATAATTATCAGACTGAGCTTTAACGATATTATATTCTAGAGACGATCTTTCTCCCGGAGCGGGAGGCAAAAGGCCAAAATTAAAATGAGTAAGCATGCTGGCCTGAGTATCGCGAATGGCATCCATAAGGGCATTTTCACTGTTCAGAAAATGGTCCTTGTGAATCTTCATCCCATCCACCCAGTTCGTAAGATCATATTTTATGTTAGCATGCATTTCAATATCTTTTATCGAATATACGGCTTTATTCAGCTTCTACTCTTTTTGCAACAATAACTGTATTTTCAGTAATCTTGTTTTGTTTGATCGTAAGATCGGGGTCTATAAAATTGGGAGATTGCCACCAGTTTTTAGGCTTGTTCGTAAATGACCACCCAAAAGGATTCTGCTGATCATCCATGAATTGAATGGGATCCTGATCAAATTTGTAATTATAGTTGTCGAGAAAGGAACGATACCAATCTCCGAATTTAAGATCCAGAGGTGCCTTTACTTTATAGTTTTTAATTTCCGTATCATTGATGGATTTCGTGAATTCCAACTCTACCAGATAAATTTTATTTAAATCGATTTCATCAAAATCAGGTTCTTCTTCTCCCAGTGGATAAAACCATACTTTATGGATCTCAGGTGGAATGCGAAGAAGCATCTCAAATGTTTTTAAGAAGAGGAATGGGATCAAAAACATCAGTATGCTCATGCCATAATGCGTAGCCAGATCATCAAAGCATAAATAATCAAAACAAAATACAAATACTATCAAACCAAGTGCAGCAGTAATGAACGTTAACAAACCTCCGGAAAAATTAGGATAAGTAAAATAACCAAAAAAATTAAGCTTGAGAAGCCGGTAGTAAAATACCCCCATCAGGGTATACAGTATTTGTAGTAATACAAACAGCCATACCGATTCAGTAACGGCAGTAAAATAGCCAACACCTCCCCCGACTCCTATAAGAATAGCAAAGAGAAGGGTATACAAAATGATCCTTTTAGGGTTAAGTTCTGGATTGGCCTTGTTTATGGTAAAAAAAACCACAGGTAATACAAAACAAGAAATCAAGGAAATTATCTGTATTAAGTTCATTCGCCTGTGTCTTTAGAGATAGGAATCAAAATTTAAGTATGTACTTTCCTGATGATCACTCAAATAAAAATTTCTATCATTTTTGGTAAGGTGCAAAACTAATGAATATTTTGAATCATGGGGAAGCAGAAAAGGCATTATAATATCCAACAAATTCGCAACCTCCCCCCCCTCAAAGAAATCAGTGATGTTTTTTTTGGGAATACCCATGATATGTAATTCATAATGCTGTTCGTAAGCATAGAAAAAATCCCCCGCTATGGCATTTACGCCAAGCTTAACTTCGCCTAAACGCAAGGGTACATCCTGATTATGGTTTATGGTTTTTTGAAAGGTCCTTTTCAATTGTATTTGGTAGCGGATAAACTGAGAAAGACAATAATCTATTTTAGCCAGATCACCTCTGATATGAGCAACCATTGGCAAAACATGGAGCAACCCCAGTAGTTGCCGGTCGGAAAGGGAGGCTGCATTCCCAAAGAGATTTTGATATAGTTCTCTGTTGTTGTTGACCGATACGGGCTGAAGTAATGCCTTTTCCTTCAATTCAAGCTGCAGACGCCTTTGAAAAAACTCATTTTCAAAAGGACTGAAAAATTTTCTGGCATACCCCTCTTCTTCTCTGTCCTTTTTTATTTTTTCTAATACAGATTCTTTGCCTTTGCCAGCCCCGGATTGATTTTTAAAATGAAATAAGCCTTCTGGCAACATATCATACAAACCCTCCCGATTTACCTCCAGTATGATATGTTCATCACCATCATCATCTCTGTCAATTTGTATGTCATCAATATCTTTATTGTAAGGGCGACTAAAACTTCCTTTGGGTTTAAAATATATTTTTTCCCTTGGCGTACCGTATTTTATCAATTCAGCAGCAAACACCTCTGCCCTGAAGTCGCCGGGCGTTTCAGAAAAACTTTTTTTTATATCTTCAAAATTATCTTTCATGTAAACGAATAACAGGTGTTATACGAAAGTGATTGCTTCGTGCAGCTTGCATAAAAATATAAAGTTTCGAGGATTT
>CAZZJD010000058.1:0-8588 GCA_964654305.1 uncultured Chitinophagaceae bacterium | reverse complement strand
AAACGACCGTGAGCTACGACCCTGAAAGCGATAAGTACAACCGTTTTTGGAGAGGCGTGCCGCCCAAGAGCAAAGGCGACTGGGCTTTTATCAGCCACATGATAGAGACACTAAACGAACACGGAAAAGCAGGTGTAGTAGTGCCGCATGGTGTTTTGTTTCGAGGCAGCAGCGAAGGGAAAATAAGGCAGAAAACCATTGAAGAAAATTTATTAGAAGCAGTAATTGGATTGCCCGCCAACCTGTTCTTTGGCACGGGCATACCGGCAGCCATATTGGTTTTTAATAAGCAAAAAAGCACCAAACATGTATTGTTTATTGATGCCAGCAAGCATTATGAAAGTGCAAAGAACCAAAACAAGCTGCGTGAAACCGATATTGAACAGATTGTAACTACCTATCGTGATTTTACTACCGGCAAACTACAACCCGGTGTGGTGGAAGAGAAATACAGCTATGTAGCCACCCCCGAAGAAATACAGGAAAACGACTACAACCTGAACATACCCCGCTATGTGGATACCTTCGAAGAAGAAGCCGAAGTGGATATTGCTGCCGTGCAGAAGGAAATTGAGCAACTGGAAGCTGAACTAAAAACGGTGCAGGCGGAATTAGAAAAAAATCTTAAAGTACTTGGCGCATGAGTATTAGCTTACCACATGATTGGAAGGTTTTAGAATTGAAAGAGCTTATTGATAAGAAGCGGACAATCCGATATGGTATTGTTCAACCTGGCGAGTACGATCAGAATGGAAGATACATGATTAGAGGACAGGATTACTCATTTGGATGGGTGGAGCCAGAAAATCTATTCAAAGTAAGTGATGTAATTGAAAGTAAATACAAAAATGCAAGACTCAAAAAAGGTGACATTATATTAACTATCGTTGGTGCTGGCACTGGAACAGTAGCTATTGTCCCTGATTGGCTTGATGGAGCAAATTGTACTCAAACTACAGCAAGAATAGCTATTGAGCCCTGTATAGCTGACAGTTTGTATTGCTATTATTTTCTAAGCTCTGAAAAGGGGAAAAAACTCACATATCAAAATATTAAAGGTGGGGCACAGCCAGGCTTGAATTGTGGAGATATAGAAAACTTTGAAGTAATACTCCCCCCACTCCCCGAGCAAAAAGCCATAGCGCAAGTGCTCAGCACGGCAGATGGCGCCATCCACAACACCGAAAAACTCATAGCCCAAAAAGAACTGCGTAAAAAATGGCTCATGCAGCAATTGCTTACGGGAAAGAAAAGGTTGAAGGGGTTTGGGGGGGAGTGGAAGGAAATTCACATTCGTGATGTTGCCAAAGAGGTTAGTATTAGAAATAAAAGTGATAAACAACTAACAGTTTTATCATGCACAAAATATGACGGACTCGTTCCTTCACTTGAATACTTCGGAAGAAAGATTTTTGCTGATGATGTCAGCACTTACAAGATAGTTCCGAAAAACCATTTTGCGTATGCAACAAATCACATTGAGGAAGGAAGTATTGGTTATCAGAAAATTTTAGATGAAGCCTTAATCAGTCCGATGTATACAGTTTTCAAAACTGATAAAACGGTCAATGATGATTTCTTTTATAAACTATTGAAATCACATCCATTGGTTTATCAATACCAAAACCGAATGGAAGGATCCATTGACAGAAGAGGTGGCTTGCGATGGGATGGCTTTTCAATCATAAAAATAAAACTACCATCATACGAAGAACAAACCGCTATAGCCCAAGTTCTGCAAACGGCAGATAAAGAAATCAACCTGCTCAAAGCCAAAGCAGAGAAGTTGCGGGAGCAGAAGAAGGGGTTGATGCAAGTGTTGTTGACGGGTAAGGTGAGGTTGAAAATAAATAAAGAAACAAAATAAATATGGCAAAGAAATTACAACGTATTGCAATTGCATATGACTTTGACGGAACATTGGCTCCCGGTAACATGCAGCAACACTCATTCATTCCAAAACTTGGCGTTGAAAGTGGGACATTTTGGAAAGAAGTTAAAACGATTTCCAAAGAGAATGACATGAATGAAATTTTGGCGTACATGCACCACATGTTGAAAAGAGCCAAAGAGAAAGACATTCAGATTACAAAAAAAGCATTCATAGACCACGGAAAGGGAATGCCACTTTTCCCGGGTGTAAATGAGTTTTTCAAAAAAATCAATGATTATGCTCGTACAAAAGGCTTAGTTATCGAGCACTATATAATTTCATCTGGTCTAAGGGACATTTTAAAGGGAACTCCTATCTACAAGGAATTTGAAATGGTATTTGCTTCGGCTTACAAATATGAAGTAAACGATGTTGCCGAATGGCCGGCATTGGCCATAGACTATACAAACAAAACTCAATTTCTTTTCAGGATAAATAAGGGAATTAAAAATGCTTGGGATAATGAGACCATAAATAAGTTTATGCCAGAAAATGAAAGACCTATGCCATTTAATCGGATGATTTATTTAGGTGATGGAGAAACAGACATTCCGGCTATGAAAATGATAAATTTTCAAGGTGGTAAATCAATAGCTGTCTACAATCCTGACACAAAAACCAAATCTGGTAAGAAAGCTAAAAAGACAACTCAGGAACTTGTTTCACAAGGCAGGGCAAACTACGTAGCTCCAGCTGACTATTCTGAAGGAAGTTCGCTTTATAAAATCATTCAGCTATGCATAGACTCTATGGCTGCAGAAATCGAATTACAAAATTTTAAAAAGTAACAATTGAAACCACAATAAAGTGATTGGCTTTTTTGTGCAAAAACAAATATCGAATTATGGCATATAACATACCTCAACTCCCATTGGATTTCGATTTAGAAACCAAAGCCATCCTAAAAAAAACGGCTGCTGCCCGCAGTGCATTGGCAGAGATGAAAGGTGCCGCCCTGAGCATTCCGAATGAAAGTATTTTAATCAGTACTCTTTCATTACAAGAAGCCAAAGACAGTTCGGCCATTGAAAACATTATCACCACACACGATGAATTGTATCAGGGTGATTATCTTAAAAAAGAATTCAAGTCCATCGCATCCAAAGAAGTACATAACTATGCCGAAGCCTTGCGTTGGGGCTTTGAAACCGTAAGGCAACAGGGAATTTTGACAAACAACCACATCATCCAGATGCAGGCAACACTGGAAGAAAATGATGCAGGTTTTAGAAAAGTTCCCGGTACCGCATTAAAGAATGAGCAAACGGGTGAAATCGTTTATACCCCACCACAAACCCATGATGAAGTGGTGGCTTATATGAGAAATTTGGAACAGTTCATCAACGACAATGCACTCAGCGATTGGGATCCACTGGTTAAAATGGCCATCATCCACCATCAGTTTGAAAGCATCCACCCTTTTTATGACGGCAATGGAAGAACAGGTAGGATTATCAATATTCTGTATCTGGTAAAAGAAGACATGTTGAATTTGCCTATCCTTTATTTAAGTCGCTACATCAATCAAAACAAAGCCGATTATTACCGCTTGCTGCAAAAAGTCCGTACGGAAAACGCCTGGGAAGAATGGGTGCTGTATATACTTGATGGTGTTGAAAAAACATCTTTACAAACCATCAAAATAATTGATGGTATAAAACGCTTGATGAAAAGTCACAAGGAAAGAATCCGAACTGAGCTGCCGAAAATTTACAGTCAAGACTTACTTAACAACCTTTTCCGCCACCCTTACACCAAAATTGATTTCGTTTTGGAAGAAACAGGGGTAAGTAGAAAAACAGCCGCCAAATACTTAGATGAACTTGATAAACTAGGCATTGTTAGCAAGCAAAAGATATGGAAAGACAACTATTACATCAATACGGATTTATTCAAACTTCTACAGAATGTTAGCAAACTATAGTCGGATTCAAATAAGGGCAGAATTTACACATGAGAACAATATCATGGGTAAATTATTCTATTTTTTACTTATGATTAAACGATTGTGGGTAGAAAACAGGGAAAAACTGCCCATGACGAACCTGTCATGTAAAGAAAACGCCCAAAATCTATACATGACAAATTCAACATATAAAGAAAACTGCACTTTTCTATACATTAACGCGGTTCATAACTCATAGCTCAAATAATGGACACACCCAGTTTTAAAGAAGATCATATCAGCCAGATTCCGGCATTGCAGATGCTGGTGAATTTGGGTTACACCTATTTGAGCCCGGCAGAAGCCGACAGGCAAAGAGGGGGTAAAACTACCAATGTGCTGTTGGAAGATGTGTTGCGGAAACAATTGAAGGAAATCAACAGCATCCGAGTAAGTGCCACCAAAACCAGCATTTTCACAGATGAAAATATTGAACGGGGTATATTGGCATTGAAAAACCTGCCCATGAACGAAGGCTACATTGCTGCCAGTGAAAAGGCATACAATCTGCTCACATTAGGTCAGGCATTAGAGCAAAATGTAGATGGCGATAAAAAGAGTTTTACCCTTCAATACATTGACTGGAAAAACATCAGCAACAATGTGTTTCATGTTACGGAAGAATTCAGTGTAATGCGAAGCACTAGTAAAGAGCATTACAGGCCCGATTTAGTATTGTTTGTAAATGGTATTCCGCTTTGCATAATAGAATGCAAACGACCTGACATGAAAGAGCCGTTGAAGCAGGCTATCAGTCAGCATTTAAGAAATCAGCAAGAGGATGGCATCCGGAGTTTGTATGTGTACTCACAAATAACTTTAAGCATCGCCACACAAGAAGCTGCTTATGCTACGAATGCCACACCTGAAAAGTTCTGGGCAAAATGGCAGGAGAAATTCAGCAATGATGATGAAGAACAGAACTACACGAATAACTTACAGGAACTGAAAAACAAACCACTTCCAATCCCTATAAAAGAGCAACTGTTTTCAGACCGCTTCAAATATGTTCGAAGATATTTTGATGCATTGGAACAAAAGGAAATTCTGCCGACCGAACAAGATAACTATCTGTTCAGCTTGTGTCGTCCCGAAAGATTGATGGATATCATTTTCAATTACATTTTGTTTGACAATGGAGAAAAGAAAGTAGCCCGCTACCAACAGTTTTTCGCCATTAAGAAATCCATGCAACGCATCAGAAATGTGGAGAATGGAAAACGAAAAGGAGGCGTAATCTGGCATACACAAGGAAGCGGAAAATCGTTGACGATGGTGATGTTGGCACAAGCCATAGCCATGGAACCAAGTATTCGCAATCCCAAAATTGTATTGGTAACAGATAGAACCGATTTAGATCGGCAAATCTCAGAGACATTTAGAAAATGCGGCAAGTTTATTGACAACGCCACTACAGGTCAACGACTTGTAGAATTACTTGAAAGCAAAAGTGATGCAGTGGTTACCACCATCATCAACAAATTTGTTGCAGCAGTAAAGAAGATAAGCAAGCCCTTAGAAAGCCACGACATCTTTGTTCTGGTGGATGAAGGTCACCGCACACAACACGGAACTTTCAATGTAGACATGCAGAAAACATTGCCTAATGCATGTTTCATAGCCATGACCGGAACACCGCTTTTCAAAAAAGACAAAAGCACAGCCGCCAAATTTGGTGGCGTAATTGATGCGTACACCGTTGACCAGGCTGTAAAGGATAAGGCAGTAGTGCCGCTACTTTATGAAGGAAGATTGGCTTTACAGGATGTAAATGCAAGTCCGATTGATACATTCTTTGGAATGGTTTCAGAACCCTTAACCGAATATCAGAAAGCAGACATAAAGAAAAAGTTTGCACGTTACGACCATTTGAATTCAGCCGAGCAAAAAATGAGAATGATTGCATGGGATATCAGCTATCATTTTCGAGACAACTGGCAAGGTAAAACACCATTCAAAGGTCAGTTAGTTTGCGATAAAAAATTGAATGCCATCAAATACAAAGAATTTCTTGATGAAATTGGTATTGTAAGCAGCGAAGTATTAATTTCTTCTATTGATGAAAGAGAGGGTGAAGAAAGTGCGTATGAAAAATCAACCGAAAAGGAAAATCAATTTTGGAAAAAAATGATGGACGAACATGGCAATTCAAAAAGCTATGAAAAAAACATCATAAGCCGGTTTAAGAACCAAAAAGACCCTGAAATAATTATCGTAGTTGATAAATTACTGACAGGTTTTGACGAACCCAAAAACACGGTTTTGTATCTCACAAGAAATTTACAAAGTCATAAACTCTTACAAGCAATTGCAAGGGTAAATCGAATTTATCCTGATAAAGATTTTGGTTACATCATTGACTATTACGGCGTAATTGAAAATTTGGATGATGCATTGAAAATGTACTCTTCTTTTGAAGACTTTGATGAAGAAGATTTAGCTGGAACACTCACCAATATTTCAGATGAAATTAAAAAATTGCCACAAAAGCATTCAGACCTATGGGATATATTCAAAACTATTATCAACAAGCGAGATGCAGAAGCTTATCAGCAATTATTGAAAGATGAGACAATAAGAGTTTTATTCTATGATAAACTTGCTTCCTATGCAAAGAGTTTGAAATTGGCATTATCTTCTATTCAATTCCATAAATATGTAGAAGAAAAAGTAATCAACCGCTACAAAGAAGATTTGACTATGTTCTTAAAATTGCGTTTGGCAGTAGTCGAAAGATACAGCGATGAAATTGACTATAAACAATACGAGGGGCAAATTCAAAAACTAATTGACACACACATTACCACAGAGAAAATTGAAACCATCACAGAACTGGTAAACATATTCGACAAGGACAAATTTCAGCAAGAAGTAGAAAATACCACAGGTAAAGCGGCTAAGGCAGACAAGATTGCAAGTAGAACTTCAAAGCACATCACAGAGAAAATGGATGAAGACCCTGCTTTCTACAAGAAGTTTTCGCAAATGCTGAAAGAAACAATTGCCGACTATGAAGCCAAGAGAATCAGTGAAGCACAATACCTGAGCAGAGTTCAAGACATCATGAACAATGTATTAGCTCACACGGACAATGATATTCCTGAACAATTAATGGACAGAGATGTAGCTAAGGCTTTTTATGGATTGACCGATGAAGCGCTTTCTGAAATATTTCAAGACCATATAGTTCGCAAAGAAGTCGCAACACTAACAGCTTTACAGATTGACGACTTGATTAAAGATTCAGTTTTAGACAACGGTAAACCTATTATTGACTGGCAACACAAAACAAACATAACTGGGAAATTACTTATTGAAATTGGCGACTATTTGATTGATGAAGTTCGAGATAAGTACAATGTGGACTTGTCGTTCAAAGACATGGATAAGATTGCAGAAGATTGTATTGAAGTAGCTAAACTCCGTTACAATTGATGACGGCATTTATACAATTTGGAAGCAGAACAATAGATTTTCGTTTAGAGTATTCAAAAAGAAAATCACTTGGCATTACGGTAACACCTGAAATGGAAGTGTTGGTAAAAGCTCCGATAGATACATCCATGGAAAAAGTGAAAGAGAAAATCAGAAAAAAGGCAGCTTGGATTATTAAACAACAAAGCTTCTTTCTTTCCTTTCAACCAAAGACACCGAAAAGAAAATACATTAGCGGTGAAACCCATTTGTATCTCGGCAGACAATACATTTTAAAAATCATAATTGGTAAAGTAGAATCGGTAAAACTTAAAGGAAAATTCATTGAAGTGACAGCCGATGATAAATCAAGAGCAAAAGATTTATTAAATGATTGGTATTTGAACCAAGCCCATACAAAGTTTGATTTATTTGCTGCACCACTGGTTGAAAAGTTTAAAAAATACAAAGTAGAACCAGAATCGATTATTTTACGAAATATGCCAACACGTTGGGGAAGCTGCACGCCAAAAGGAAAAATAATTTTAAATCCCGAATTGATAAAAGCACCAAAAGGCTGTATTGAATATGTAATCGTACATGAACTTTGCCATTTAATACATCATAACCACACACTGAAATTTTTAGATTTACAAACAAAAGAAATGAAAGATTGGGAAAAGTGGAAAACGAAATTAGAGAAGTTATTAGCGTGAGAACATGAAAAAAAAGCACAACCATCTAAATCTGATCCAGCTGACATTGCATTGAAAAAATAATTCGCATATTTCATAATATTCTGGAATATGGTATAATATTCCAGAATATTATGAATTTCTCCTTTATATTATAAAAATATTTTGCATATTATGGAATATGCCAGATTTTTTTAATTTTTTCAATCGAATTTATATTTTTTTACTTCATAGGCATCATCGCTGCTTCTATTTCAGATAATTTATAATATACTCTGTTGCCTATTCGATATGCTTTCAAAATATTTCTTTTGGTCCAGTTATGTACCGTGCTTATATCACATTTCAATATTTCGGACACCTCATACCTAGTGAGGTATTGCTCTCGGCTAGTCTTGTCTTTCTTTGTTGACAGCACCATTATCAATTTTTTTATTTCATCAAAATGATTGCTGAAGTCAGAAGGCTTCATATTATGAAGCATAATTGAATTACTTAGATGCATTGTTTTCATACAAATCTCTAATAATCTTATTTTATGGAATAATATTATCAGAGATTATTACAAACCGGGTGATTTAATTATGGTTGGAGAATCTAT
>CAZZJD010000057.1:0-8749 GCA_964654305.1 uncultured Chitinophagaceae bacterium | reverse complement strand
GAAATCTATCAGCAGTTCCCTGATTTTCTCATTCCCAAAACGATTTATGCCGATCCGAAAATGTCTTTTCAGGAGGTTTCTCATGCTATACAAATATCGGAAATATCATATCCCTTTGTCGTGAAACCCAATGTAGGCATGAAAGGTATTCTGTTTAGGAAAATTGATGATGAAGATCAGTTAAATAGCTACCATAAGATGATGCCAGCAGATTATGTTATCCAGGAATGGATTGATTTGCCTTTGGAGGTCAGTGTATTTTATTATCGTTATCCCGGATCGGATAAAGGTAAAGTAAGTGGTTTTTTTGCCAAAGAGTTACTTCATGTTGTAGGAAACGGTAAGGATGATTTGTACACGCTTATCCGAAAGCATCCCAAGGCTTGCTATAGAGAGGAAGAGTTGCGCCGTAAGCACGGCCATCTTTTTGATCATGTATTGCCAGTCGGGAAAAAATATTATCTGTCAATAGCAGGGAATCATAATAGAGGGGCACGTTTCATTAGCCTGAAACATGAAATAGATGATACATTACATAGAACATTTGATAAATTAAATGATCTAACCCCTCATTTTTATTATGGTCGCTATGATATAAAAACTTTGTCTGTAGAGGATCTAAAAGCAGGTAATAATTTTTGCATATTAGAGTATAATGGTGCCGGTGCAGAGCCCAATCAAATTTATGATTGTAATATGCGCTTAATAGATGCCTATCGTGAGATTCTTAGTCACTGGAAAGTGCTTTATGAAATCAGTCGCTATAATCATGAAAACGGATACCCATATTGGACTTTCACTCAGGGCAGGGAATTTCTACGTCGCTCAAAGGCACATTTTAAAAAGCTGGCACTTTTTGAGTGTGAAAAATAAAATTGGGAATAAGCCAAATCCAAAATATTATTCTATTCATATAATATCACCCTATCCTTTTCTACTTTCAGCGTATAACTTGCGCCAATCTTCAAGGCCAAATTTTCTTTTTCATGTCCAACCGGGAAGCCAAAACATACCGGATAATTATATTCACTCACAAGTTCGGAAATGATTGTTTCGATGGATTTACCAAACGGACGAACTGTGTCTTTTATATCACTGAAATGTCCCACAATTAATCCTGCCAGATTACTCAATAATCCACTGCGTTTTAATTGTTGTAGCATACGGTCGATCTGATAGAGGTGTTCGCCGATATCTTCGATAAAGAGAATTTTGTTTTTTGTTTTTAGTTCTGATTCTGTACCTATGGCGTGTGTGATTAATGCCAAATTTCCTCCTACAAGTTGTCCGCTTGCCTTGCCTACTTTATTAAATGAGTATTTTTTTATTTCATAACGGTTGGCAATACCTGATAATGTTTCTTTTATAGACCGGATAAATCTATTAGGCCCTTCATTGAAAGCAGTAGCCATCGGTGCGTGCAGACTCACAACTTTATATTGTTGATGTAAATGACAGTGCAATAGGGTAATATCACTGAATCCAATAATCCATTTCGGATTTTTTTTGAACCTGCGAAAATCGAGCTGATCAATAATTCTCGAAATTCCATAACCGCCACGTCCACACAGAATGGCTTTGATCTCCGAAGCGTCTAGCATAGCCTGCAATTCTGTGGTTCTTTCTTCGTCTGTTGCGCTGAAATAATTTTTTGATTGACTATTTAATGTATTTCCAACAAGCACCTGATAGCCCCATTTTTGTAATGTGTCAATACATTTTTGTGCTTTGCTTCTTTCCATATATCCTGCCGGACATGTGATTCCTATCCAGTCTCCTTTTTTTAAATAGGGGGGAGTGATGATGGGCATAAATGAATATTTTATTGAATGTAACAAAGATAGGCGGGAAGATTGTTAACAGTTAGCGGTTGTCTGTTCGTTTTTCGTCTTTCGATCAACGATAAACGAGCAACGATCAACGCGTAAATGAAACGCTCAGGATGACATATGATTTACTTATCAACGAGTGAACATTCCAAAGCTCCTACTCTAAGCACATGCTCCACTCCACACTTCAATGCAAAATTATTTTTCTGATGTCCGACAGGGAAATCAAAACAAACAGGGTAATTACAGTCAGATATTTTTTCAAGCACAATCTCTTCTAGTGGTTTTACAAATTCCGCATCGGGATCATCGTCGGGTTTGATTTTAAAACCTCCAATAATTAAGCCTGCCAGATGATCCAGCATACCGGCTCTTTTCAGACTCCACAAGGATCGATCGATGCTGTATTTATATTCGCCGGTGTCTTCGAGGAATAATATTTTTTGATTGGTTAAGAGGGCACTATGACTAGCCGCAATGGATTCGAGTGTTTTTAAATTGCCACCAACTAATCTTCCTCTTGCCGTACCAGGTCTGTTTGATGGATTAGTGCTAAAATCGTATTTCATTTTCACCCCTGCTACTGCATCAAATATAGATTGAATGGTTTGCTTTTGAATGTCATCCGCTTTCGTCCATTCTTCAGGAAAACTATTGCACATTTTGGAGTGAATGGAGGCTATCCCGTAATGCCGATTGATATGGCTATGTAAAACTGTTATATCACTGAAACCTATGATCCATTTAGGGTTTTTTTGAAACTTTCGAAAGTCAAGTTGATCAATAATCCTAACCACACCATAACCACCTCTGGCACAAAGAATGGCTTTTACATGACTATCATCCAGCATTTTCTGAAGATCCGCTCTTCGTTCATCATCTGTGGCCGACATGCTATGGTAGCGGGTGCCGATGGTCTTTCCTAGTTTAATGGAATATCCCATTGCTTCAATACGGGATATAGACGGTTGAATATCTTCTGAGTTGATCCATCCTGCGGGGGCAGTAATGCCTATGGTGTCTCCTGGTTTGAGATAAGGGGGGATAATCCCTGATCTTTCTGCATTTGCTTTTGCCGGCAGCATGGATAGAGATCCTGCCAAGCCCATTGATGTCTTAAGGTAAGATTGACGATCCATATTTAAATGTAAGATGTTCTTTTGGACCAGCAACATACAACCAGCAAGATCTAACTTTCTTACCTTCTTTCCGGTAAATTTGCATGCCCGATAAAAGGGAATTGATACATGACGCAACCCAAAAGATATTTAATTACCAGCGCTCTGCCTTATGCCAACGGCCTAAAGCATGTCGGACATCTGGCTGGTGCCTATATACCGGCGGATATTTATACCCGCTATCTGCGTGCTCAAAAAAGAGATGTGGTATTTGTATGTGGTAGCGATGAACACGGTACCGCCATTCCTATTCAAGCAGCCAAAGAAGGTACTACACCACGCGCTATCATTGACAAGTATCATACGGCAATGAAAGAAGATTTTGAAGATCTTGATATCAGCTTCGATCATTATAGTCGTACGAGCTTACCTATTCATCACGAAACGGCGCAGGAGTTTTTTACGTGTCTGCATGAAAAAGGGGAACTGGAGATCAAAGAATCCGAACAATATTTTGATGAAAAAGCCGGTATGTTTCTGGCCGACCGTTATATCAAAGGAACTTGTCCAGCCTGTGGCAGTGACCGTGCCTTCGGCGACCAGTGTGAAACCTGCGGGAGAACATTAAGTCCCGATGAACTCATCAATCCGATAAGTACCTTAAGCGGCGAGCCGCCCGTGAAAAGAAAAACCAAACACTGGTATCTGCCCTTAGGAAAGCATGAAGATTTTTTACGTGAATGGATATTGAATGAACATAAAGACGACTGGCGTGCTTCGGTTGTTGGACAATGCAAAAGCTGGATCGATGGAGGATTGCAATCAAGAGCAGTAACGCGTGATTTGGATTGGGGTATTGAAATTCCGCTGCCTGATACCAAAGGAAAAGTATTGTATGTGTGGTTTGATGCTCCCATCGGTTATGTGAGCGCGACAAAAGAGTGGGCGCAAATTCATGGCAAAGACTGGAAGCCTTACTGGTATGATAATGATACTCAACTCGTACATTTCATTGGAAAAGATAATATTGTATTTCATTGTATCATTTTTCCTTTAATGCTGAAGCTACATGGTAATATTCTTCCCGCTAATGTGCCTGCCAATGAATTTTTGAATCTGGAAGGGGATAAGATGAGTACAAGTCGCAACTGGAAACTCGATATGCGCGATTATATTCTGGATTTTGTAAAGAAAGAAAACGGTGGGAAGCAGTGTGTAGATATGCTACGATATTATCTTACACAGATTGCGCCGGAAACAAAAGACAGTGAATTTACCTGGAAAGGATTTCAGGATGCGGTGAATAGTGAATTGGTGAGCGTGTTCGGGAATTTTATAAATCGCACCTGGGTATTGATGCATAAACTCTGCGGAGGGAAGGTTCCTAAATTACATAATGAATTGCTCGATGAAACCGATCATGCATTGATTGAAGAGATTGCGCGGTCAAAAGATAAAATTGGAGAGTTGATTGAAGGTTGTCATTTTCGTGAGGCATTATTTCAGGTAATTGAGCTGAGCCGCAAGGGTAATCAGTATATGCAGAAAAAAGAACCCTGGATCGTTGCAAAACAGTTAGCTGAAAATCCCGATGCGCAAAAGTTGATTGATAATGCGATGCATCTGTGTTTACAACTCAGTGCGAATCTCGCTATTTTCATCAATCCTTTCCTGCCCAATACAGCGAAGAAGATGATATACATGATGAAGGTGGTGGAGAAGATGCTGGACTGGGAAAATGCAGGTAAACTGAAATTGTTGAGTGTGGGCTATTCCTTAAGAGCTCCCGAATTATTATTCAGAAAAATAGAAGATGCTGAAATTCAGCATCAGATAGAAAAATTAAAAGCAGGTATGATTTCATCATCAACTCCCCAATCACAGCCGGATAAACAAGAATCTTCATCCGAGGTTAAATCAGAAATCATTTTCGACGATTTTGCAAAAATAGATTTACGGGTCGGAACCATTGTGAGTGCTGAGAAAGTGGAGAAAGCTGATAAATTACTCAAGCTTTCCGTTGATCTGGGTTTTGAAACCCGCACTATCGTAAGTGGTATAGCCTTACATTATCAACCCGAGCAGGTTATAGGCAGACAAGTAGTAGTAGTGGTCAACCTCGCTCCCCGTAAAATGCGCGGTATTGAGAGTAACGGCATGATCCTCATGGCTGAGTCATCCGATGGTAAATTGCATTTCATTCGTCCGGAAGATGCGATTGCAGCGGGCGCGAAGGTGAGTTAGAAAGAATATCGTTTTTCGTTTCCCGTTTTTCGTTTTTCGAATAACGACCAACGAACATCGACCAACGAATTTGCCTTTGACTTAACCGCATTATTGTACTAACTTCGGTTAGTATGAAAAGAACCATCAAAAAAGTTGCTGTATTGGGCAGCGGTATTATGGGCAGTCGCATTGCCTGTCATTTGGCCGGTGCCGGTCTGCAGGTATTACTCCTAGATGTGATTGGTAAAGAGCAGGAGTCTTCTAATTCTCCCAAAGAAAGAAACAAACTGGTAAATGATGCTTTGCAGGCGGCCATCAAATCCAATCCCTCACCCGTGTATCATGCCGATGTAATCAAAAAAATAAGTACCGGAAATTTTACAGATGATTTCACAAAGATTGCCGATTGTGACTGGATCATTGAAGTGGTGGTGGAACGTCTGGATATCAAACAACAGATTTTTGAAAAAGTAGAAACATACAGAAAGCCTGGAACTTTGGTAAGTTCCAATACGTCAGGAATACCGATTTCACTCATGGCTGAGGGGAGATCGGATGATTTCAAAAAACATTTCTGTGGTACGCACTTTTTTAATCCGCCCCGATATTTAAGATTACTTGAAGTTATACCCACTCAATATACAGATCCTGAAGTAGTGAAATTCTTTCTCTATTACGGAGATCTGATTTTAGGTAAAACAACAGTATTGTGTAAGGATACGCCTGCATTCATTGCCAATCGTATTGGGGTATTCTCTATGATGGCCATTATGCATGCTATGGAAACCCAACAGTTAAGCATAGACGAAGTGGATGCGTTGACCGGTCCGATCATTGGCCGCCCGAAATCTGCTACCTTCCGTACGGCTGATGTCGTAGGGTTGGACACGTTGGTAAAAGTAGCCAAGGGGGTAGCGGAAAATTGTCCAAATGATGAAGCCCGACAGATTTTTGATATTCCTTCATGGATGCAAAAAATGCTTGAGCAAAATATGCTGGGTGATAAAAGCGGACAAGGATTTTATAAGAAGAAAAAAGGTGCGGGAGGGGAAAAAGAGATATTGACACTGGATCTTTCAACACTTCAGTATGTCCCTAAGCAAAAAGCAAAATTTGCTACCGTTGATGCTGCGAAAACATTAGATGACCTTAAAGGCAGAATGAAGATCTTGTTTGCAGGTAATGATAAGGCAGGACAGTTTTATCGGCAGTTTCATTTTGCTTTATTCTCCTACATATCTCATCGCATTCCGGAGATCAGTGATGAATTATATCGGGTTGATGATGCTATGATGGCAGGCTTTGGTTGGGAGATTGGTGCTTTTGAAACATGGGATCTGCTCGGTGTTGAAAAGACCGTTGGGCTAATGAAAGAAGCAGGTTTTAAAGTATCCGCTTGGGTAGAGGAGATGCTCGCAAAAGGTAATAAAAGTTTTTACAAAACTGAAAACGGCAAGCAATATTGTTATCTTCCATCAGCCGGAGACTATAAAGCTGTTTCAGATGAGTCGCAGGCCTTTATTGTGATGAAAAATTTTGCGCATCAAACCGTATGGAAAAACAGTGTCTGTCGCTTGTATCACCTGGGAGATGATGTGTTGGGATTGGAGTGGAGTACCAAAATGAACAGTATTGGAGGAGATGTTTTATCAGGCATTAGCACCTCTATTCAGATAGCCGAAGAAAAATATAAAGGGCTGGTGATTGCGAATGAGGGGGCAAATTTTAGTGCCGGTGCGAACGTGGGAATGATCTTTATGCTGGCTGTAGATCAGGAATATGATGAACTGGATATGGCCATCCGTTTGTTTCAGCAAACCACGATGCGTGCAAGATACTCATCTGTTCCAGTAGTAGTAGCACAGCATGGATTGGTGTTGGGCGGTGCCTGTGAACTGAGTCTGCATGCCGATGCCTGTTGTCCATCTGCTGAATCATACACCGGACTTGTTGAGCTGGGTGTTGGTCTGATTCCCGGTGGCGGTGGAACCAAAGAATATGTGTTGCGAGCATCTGATGAAATGCATGCCGATGAACCGGAGACTATCACGTTAAAGAATCGTTTCCTGCAAATTGCCACAGCCAAAGTGGCTACATCAGCTCATGAGGCATTCGACATGGGTATTTACAAAAAAGGTAGAGATGTTATTGTGATGAATCAGCACAGGCGTATTGCGGTAGCCAAAGAAAAAGTAATGCAGTTGTTTGATGCCGGTTATGTAACACCTGTTCAGAGAAAAGATATTCGTGTATTAGGGCAATCAGCATTAGGGGCTTTATATGCGGGTATCCATAGTATGTGGCGTGGTGGTTATGCAACGGATCATGATGTGGTAGTAGCGAAGAAACTGGCATATGTAATGTGTGGGGGTGACCTCAGTGAGCCCACACTTGTCTCTGAGCAATATTTGCTGGATCTGGAACGAATTGCTTTTCTGAGTCTATGCGGTGAACGCAAAACACTGGAAAGAATTCAGAGCGTTTTGAAGGGCGGCAAACCGGTGAGAAATTAAGCAGTTGTAGATTGTCAGTTGTCAGTTGTAGACTTATGTAATTGCGTCAACGCTGCTTCCAGCGATGGATAGATAAAATGAAATCCGGTTTGCTGAATTTTTGCAGACGATACCCTACAACTTTTCAATACCTCTATACTCATTTCACCTAAAGCGATTTTCAGAGCAAAGGCCGGTACATGAATCGGGATGAAAAAATTTCGCATGCTTTTAGCAAGCGTTAGCATAAAATCTTTATTAGATATAGGTTGTGGACTCGCAGCATTGTATACTCCATTAATGCTGGTGTCGGAAATTGATTTATCAAATATCCGGCAGAGATCATAAATATGAATCCAGCTGATGATTTGTTTGCCGCTGCCAAGAATAGGAGCGATGCCAAACTGAATCGGTTTTTTAAATTCAGTCAATGCTCCGCCATGATTACTCAATACAATCCCAATACGAATGGTAATGAGTCGTATGCCCATATTTTTTACTGAATGAAGACTTTCTTCCCATTTTTTACACGTGTCTCCTAAAAAATCAGAGTAGTTTGGCATGTCTTCGGTAAAAGCTTCATCTTTATCTGGTCCGTACCAGCCAATAGCAGAAGCGGAAATAATCGTTTTAACCTGATGAGGATTTGATTGCAGTGCTTTCACTAATAAACGACCGCTTTCCGTTCTGCTAGAAACAATCTCTTCTTTTCTTCTTTTTGTCCAACGTTTTTCGGCTACATTAGCTCCAGCCAGATGAATGATTACGTCTGCATGAGATATCGCTTCAGGATCTATATAACCCTTTCTGATATCCCATTTTTTGTATGAAATATTTTTGTTTGTAGAGCCGGAAGAATTCCGGCTAAGAATAATGACTTTATGTTCTTTTTGAATGAGATAGTTGGCTAATTGTTGTCCAATCATTCCGTTGCCCCCGGTTATACAGATAATGGCCATTTTGTTTTGTTAAAAAATTAATGGAGAGATATAAGTTCTTTAAATTGTTATTCGTTTCAGCTGTAAATTTATGATTCAGTAAAATATCCTTTATTTCATGAAAACATTCATTTTCTCTCTTTGTT
>CAZZJD010000056.1:0-8819 GCA_964654305.1 uncultured Chitinophagaceae bacterium | reverse complement strand
AGTAGCCTCGTCAGGAATCGAACCTGAATCTGGAGCTTCGGAAACTCTTATACTATCCATTGTACTACGAGGCCAATAAATGGCAAAATTACTTAAAATGATTTTTTACTTCGCTCGAATCTTAAGGATTCCTTGTATCATTAATTTAATTCTGGGGTTTGTCCGGAGAATAAAGATTCATCTCTTTGTATACTCAACTCCCATTCCCAAGCCGTACGCATCATATCGTCAATATTCATTTTAGGCTCCCAACCTAAAAACATTCTTGCTTTATCATTATTCGCAAAGATTGCCTCTACATCTCCTGCTCGTCTGGGGCCGATCTCATATTTCAATTTTCTTCCACTCACTCTTTCAAAGGCATGGATCGCTTCGAGTACGGTAATGCCTTGCCCTGTGCCCAGATTAAACACTTCACAGTGTGTCATATTTCTTTTCTCAACTAAATAATTAAGTGCTAGTGTATGCGCATGCGCCAGATCACATACATGGATATAATCCCGAATGCAGGAACCATCGCGCGTGGAATAATCATTTCCATGCACAGTCATACCGGGTAGCTTACCAATGGCTGTTTGAGTTATCGCCGGCACTAAATTCTGCGGTCTTCCTAAAGGCAATTCTCCAATCAAACCGCTTGGATGTGCTCCCGCAGGATTAAAATAGCGCAACAGAATAGCGGTGCCACTAAGCGATTTATAAGTTTCACTTACAATCTGTTCACCCATTTGCTTCGTGTATCCATACGGACTTTCTGCAGGCTTGGGTGGGGTTTCTTCGGTAACAGGAATGCTATCAGGACTTCCGTATACAGTGCAGGAAGAAGAAAAAACAAAATGGGATACCTTAAATTCAGCAACACATTTGAGTAGGTTGACCATTGAAAACAAATTGTTTTCAAAATACATAAGTGGTTTTTCCACGCTTTCTCCTACGGCTTTGTAGGCAGCAAAATGAATAATTCCTTCAATATCAGGATTCTCCTGAAAGACAGCATAGGTATCATCGTAATTGCAGAGATCAACACGATAATCTTTTACCTTCTGACCAACGATTTTTTCTACCCGCTCAATGATCTGAGGTGTAGATCTGGACAGATTATCCAGGCTGATCACTTCATAACCATTTTGAATTAGATCCACAATTGTATGAGATCCGATATAGCCACTTCCTCCGGTAACTAATATTTTTTTCATCATGTATCCTTATGCTTGATCTAGTAAATTGATGAGATATTGACCGTACCCACTTTTCAGTAATGGCTTTGCCAGGGCGCGCAACTGTTCATCATTGATAAAACCTTTTCTCCAGGCGATCTCTTCTATACAGGCGATTTTGATACCTTGTCTTTGTTCAATAACCTGTACAAACTGAGCGGCCTGCATCAGGCTGTCAAAAGTACCTGTATCCAACCAAGCAGTTCCTCTGTCGAGTATAGATACTTTCAGCTTACCTCTTTTGAGATATTCTTTGTTGACATCTGTAATTTCATATTCTCCGCGCGGACTGGGTTGCAGATTTTTGGCGATTTCGACGACATCATTATCATAAAAGTATAAGCCGGGTACCGCATAATTGCTTTTCGGTTGAGTGGGCTTTTCTTCGATGCTTAATACATTATTATTTTTATCAAACTCCACGACACCATATCGCTCCGGATCACTCACATGGTATGCGTAGATGATTCCGCCATCTGGGTTGGTGTTTCTTTCCAGTAATTTACCTAACCCTGATCCATAGAAAATATTATCGCCTAATACAAGCGCAACTTTATCATTACCGATGAATTTTTCGCCGATGACAAACGCTTGTGCCAGACCGTTAGGTAAGGGCTGTTCTGCATATTCAAACTGTACACCCAGATTCTTTCCATCTCCCAGTAATCTTTTGAAATGAGGGAGATCATGGGGGGTAGAGATGATTAAAATCTCATTGATACCAGCCATCATCAGAATACTCAGCGGATAATAGATCATGGGTTTATCATATACCGGCATGATCTGTTTGCTAATAGCATAAGTAATGGGATGCAATCTGGTACCGGATCCCCCGGCGAGAATAATTCCTTTCATGTCAACATCTTTTGATTGGCGATAAAAAAGCGGATGAGGCTTCATCCGCGGGTCGAAAATAATTAATAATTGGTAATTATGTTTCGTTTTTCGAAAAACGACCAATCACGAACGACCAACGTTTTTGGATTTTGCTTTTTTATTTAGATAAACCAACTACATACCCAATATGCCAGTGCCGCCAGCGCCGCACTTACGGGTATAGTAAGAAGCCAGGCCCAGAGCAGATTGGTAGTGACGCCCCAGCGTACGGCACTTAAGCGTTTGGTGGCACCAACGCCAATGATAGACCCTGTGATGGTATGTGTAGTAGAAACCGGAATCCCCATTTGCCCGGTGAAGAATAAGGTGAACGCGCCGGCAGTTTCGGCGGCAACCCCTTCAAGTGGAGTTACTTTGGTGATCTTGGTTCCCATCGTTTTCACGATCTTCCATCCACCGCTCAATGTACCTAAACCAATTGCAAGATAGCACGCAATGGGTACCCAGTTGGGCAATTGTCCAAAGTCCTGAATAGTACCGTTGGCAATTAAAGCAGCACCAATAATACCCATCACTTTTTGTGCATCGTTTCCACCATGCCCTAAACTGAATGCGGCAGAACTGAATAATTGCAAACCTTTAAACATTTTAGCCACCCGATAGGATGTAGGCGTTTTGATCTTTTCAGTATATAAATAAACAAGACAAAAGAAAATAGAGGCTATGATAATGCCCCATACAATAGAGGTATTGTTGGATTTATCAATGTTTTTTGCAAATGCAGTTTCAATATCAAAACCATTGATTTTTGTTTTTACCTTATGAATATTTTTTTCATGAATAGGATAGATCTTATTCAGAGATGCCATCAAACTATCCATGTTTATTTCTTTGGCAAGATATTGTTTCAAAGGACTTTTATATTTCTCTGTTTTTTCTTTAGCTTCTTTATAAGCATCCTTTTTATTAGGGTCTGCAACTGCTTCCGATTCCAGTATCAGATAATCATTGGCATTACGCACTTCATCTTTCAATCGGCTGGCTTCAATATCTTTCAACCATCCATTTTCATAAACGGTCTTAGCTATCGCATTTGCACCCAACCGATCATAGTCTTCTACCAGCGGTTTTACATTTATGTATATACTTTCTGCCTTAGCTAGTTTTTGCTGAGCGATCGTATCATTTGAATTTTCTGCTACCTCTTTTTTATACTTATCTATCTTATAAAACTTCTGTGTGTTTTCCAGCATTTTATTCGTTTCAAACATATCGAACAATAAAACAGTAAGCCAGGTAGCCAAGGCAATAATGGCAAAGCGAATCCATAGATTACGCATGATGGTAACGATGGCAATAAATGCAGAGATGATCATGCCGATCAGTGGTGCCAGAATGATAAAAAACAGCGTTTGCAAAATGGTTTTGCTTTCTACTATATCCGTCCAGGAAAGATCTCCTTTATGTTGAATTAAGGCATGTGTGATGGCAGCACCGGCAAATCCACCAATTAAAGTATGAGAAGAAGAGGAGGGTATACCATACCACCAGGTAAGTAAATTCCAGAAGATAGCAGCGATAAGTCCGGATAATATGACAGGTAAGGTGATAAACTCTTTATGCACGGTTTTACTGATGCTATTGGCAACGGCATGATCCTTAAAGATCCAGTAGGCGGCAAAGTTGAAAAGCGCTGCCCATAATACGGCCTGAAAAGGAGTCAGCACCTTGGTGGATACAATGGTAGCGATGGAGTTGGCGGCATCATGAAATCCATTGATATAATCGAACACCAAAGCCAGGATGATAATGACGATCACTAAACTCATACTAATATTTTATGGCTGGAATTAAGCGTACTTAACAATGATGGATTCGATGACGTTGGCGGCATCTTCACATTTGTCGGTTGCGATTTCCAGTACGGTGAAAATCTCTCTTTTTTTGATCACTTCCTTCGCATCCGGTTCAGTTGCAAATAAATGGATGATGGCTGTGTCAAACTCATCATCCGCCTGATTTTCTATACTATTTATTCTTACGAGGGCATCAGTGATTTTACGCATATTTTTCATATTGCGCAGTTCGGTGATGGCATTATGAATATTCTCTGTTCCTTGTAAGATAAGTTCCGACATTTTTTTAATGTTTACCTGATCCGGATCTACTTTGTAGAAAATGATCTTTTTGGCAGAAGCAAAAATATAATCGGCAATATCATCAAGCGAAGTAGCCAGATAGTGAATATCTTCCCTGTCGAAAGGCGTGATGAAGTTGCGACTTAACTCGGTAAATATATTATGGGTGAGTTCATCATTTTTATGCTCAAGATCTTCGATGCGAGTTAGTAATTTTTCTCTTTCTTCTACATTATTTTCGTGAACAAGTTGTTTGAGCGTTTTGCCCATTTCTACTACAGTTTCTCCTACCTGCTCAAATAAAGTATAAAAAATACGGTCTTTGGGAAGAAAGATCTTCATGAAAGAATTAAAAGCACTCATCGCAGAATAATTTTAGCAAAAGTAAACCGAATCACTCGCCCCTAAGGGAGCCTCAAAGACTTAATAATTTCTTAACATTGGAGGGGTAACTTCGCCGGGCTTAAGAAAAAATCATGCTGTAATCTTATTTCAGATTAGTGATTGTTATATCTTTTTTTGTCTTTTTATCCCCCAAATTAATATTTTCTCAAATTGATTCTTCGATTAAAAGAGAGGCTATTCCGCCTAGAAAATGGTACGATAATATTACTATAAGAGGTTATACACAAATCCGATATAATCGGCTATTGGAAACCAATGAAAATTTGGGCTGTGAGCAATGTGATCGTTCCTGGGGAAAAAACGGCGGTTTTTTCATCCTGCGAATGCGGATCATATTCTTTGGCCAGATTCACAAAAATGTTTATTTATACTTGCAGCCTGGTTTTGCAAGTAGTCCATCATCTGACAGGCTTAATTTTGCTCAAATTAGAGATGCCTATTTGGATGTTGGGGTTGACAAAGACAATGAATTTCGTTTTAGAATCGGACAAAGTAAAATTCCTTATGGTTTTGAGAACATGCAATCAAGTCAAAACAGGACGCCCATCGCCAAGCCGCAAACCGGTAAGTGAGCTTGAAATAGGCGCAGAATGGCAGGTAAACAAATATTTTGAACTGGTTTTTAATTACACGATCTCGAATCGTAGATATGAAGATTTCATTAGACAAAACAATTTTCAATCGGGTAGATTATTAAGGATACAGGCCCAGGTCAACTTCTAAAGGAATATCTTATTTGTCGATGCCCGTAACATTGGCTTAACATAGCCATAATATCTGCTTAACATATCCTTTACGGGTACGTAACATTGGCTTTTCATCTTTGCAGTACAATTCGCAGTATATGCAAAGGATATTTCAAAGTTTACTTGCTTTTAGTTTTACTTTCTTTATTGTTTCTGTTTACGGGCAATCAAATAGTGTATTAAGTGGTCGTGTGCTGAATCCTAAAAATGAAGCCGTCGCAGGTGCTTCGATTTCTGTTAGTGGTATCAACAAAAAAATTGCAGCAGATGTGGAAGGTCGTTTCTCAATACGCCTGGAGGCCGGTAAGAAATATACACTAATCGTTTCAGCTGTTGGTTTTAAAACCAAGGAAGTTGAGGAGGTAGAAGTTTCTCTAGATAATGATAATCATATTACAGTCACTATGGAAGTAGCGGCTAAAGAAATGGGAGAGGTAGTTATTAAGAGTAATGCAAGAAGAGAAAACACTTCCGGATTGCTGAATTTTCAACGTAATAATGTTTCACTCTCAAGTGGTATTGCAGCAGATTTTATTCGACGTGCACCCGATAGAAGTACCGGTGAAATTCTTAAGCGCGTTTCTGCACTGAGTGTTCAGGAAGGAAAATTTCTAGTAGTAAGAGGTTTGGCAGACAGATATAATCAAGCAATGTTGAATGGAGTGTTGCTTTCGAGTACTGAGCCCGACAGAAAGAGCTTCTCTTTCGATCTGTTTCCTGCGAGTATGATTGATAATATTATTATCAATAAAACTTTTACTCCTGAATTGCCCGGCGAGTGGGCAGGGGGGTTGGTGCAAGTGAATACGAAAGATATTCCTGCTGCTAATTTCTTTACGATTCAATTGGGAACAGGATTTAATACACAAACAGTCAGTAATCCATTTTTCCGTTCTAACGTTGGAACGATGGACTGGTTGGGTCTTGATGATGCGCGCGCGCTTCCGACAACTTATACAAATAAAGGAAGTTTTGACAACCAACTCAATCCACAACAAAAAATTGATCTATTTAAGCAAATGCCGAATACTTGGAGCCCATCATCCAGTGCGAGCGGTCCGATGAATATGTCTTTCCAGGCCAATGGTGGTTTTGCTGGAAAGTTCATGGGTAGAAAAATTGGAGGGATTTTTGGGGTTACCTATAGTAAAAGCAATCGCTTCCTTCAGCTGGAAAACAATACGTTCAATTTTGGTGGAGGTAATGCATCAGTTGAAACCAATTATGATGATAATAAATACGCACAGGATGTTCTATGGGGTGCTTTAGGGAATATTACTTTACAGTTGAACAACAATAATAAGATTACGGGAAGAACATTGTTTAATGTGAATGCAAACAACTATGTAAATCAAAGAATCGGCCTGAGAAATTTTGGGAATACTCCTTTGGATAGTGTAAGGGCAACAGAGATTTCATTTCAGCAAAATATTTTCTGGAATAATCAATTGAGTGGCGAACATAACTTGCCTAATGCGAAATTGAAATTTAAATGGTATGGATCTTTTGGTTTGTTGGATAACTATATACCCGATCAGCGCAGAATTGAATACACCAAACGGAATGACATTCCTGGACAAGTATTTACGGCACGTATTTCCAATACACTTTCTCAGGAAAGCGGAAATATATTTTATCAAAATCTGAATGATTATATCTATACGGTAGGATCTGATCTCACTAGAAGTTTCAAAATCAAAGATCAACAACAGACTGTGAAAGCAGGGTATATGCTTCAGATAAAAGACAGATTGTTTGATGCCAAACCATTCTCTGTTTATCTCCCTCGCGATAATCAACAGCTTCGTGCTTTGCCTCAGGATCAAATTTTTGCCCCTCAAAATTTTGGTGATGGCTCTGTTACTAGTACACTATTTGCATTTGATGCAATCAAGGGGAATCAATTTCGCTATCTGGCCAATACAATTTTGAACGCAGGATTTATTCAGTTTGATAATAATCTTTCAGATAAATTACGAGTGATCTGGGGCCTTCGTATAGAACATTTTGATCAGCTGGTAGGTAGTGTAAAACAATCTGATCCCCGCCATGCCTACTCAAAAGTACTGGACTATCTTCCAGGTGTAAATATTAGTTATAAACTCAATGACAAAATAAATATTCGTCTTGCCGGTTCCCAAACGGTAATTCGTCCTGAGTTCAGAGAGCTGGCGCCTTTTAACTTCTATGATTTTGAATTGAATGCTGCTGTTAATGGGAATAAAAACCTACAGCGTACCAAAGTTTCAAATCTGGATCTGCGTTATGAATTATATCCAAAAGCAGGTGAGATTTTTTCCTTTGGAGTATTTTATAAATATCTTGAAAATCCTATTGAGCAATTCTTTGATCCCGGCGCAGGCGGATCTAGCAATTTCACTTTCCAGAATACGACTGCTGCAAAGGTTGCCGGTTTTGAATTTGAATTGCGTAAAAAGCTAGATTTTGTAAAAGCACTTAAAAACTTCACGATACAGTCTAATGCTTCTTATATCTATAGTCTTGTGGATATCGATGCTTTCAAAACAAGCAGACCCTTACAGGGACAATCTCCTTATCTTATAAATATCGGTTTGTTATATGATGTGGAGAAATATGGTGTTAATGCAACATTGCTCTATAATCAGATCGGGCGTCGTATTGCATTTGTAGGACAGGTGGGAACCACTCAAAATGTACCTGCAATCTGGGAAGCGCCGAGGCCTGTTCTTGATTTTCAAATTGGTAAAAAATTATTTAAAAGAAAAGGAGAGATACGTTTGAATGTGAGTGATATACTGAATCAGACATTAAATTTTTATCAAAATGTAGATCAGGACGAATCCTTTAACAAATCAGTTGATGTGATTCGTTTTTCGAGAAGATTTGGAACAACTATTAACCTTTCAATTTCTTATAATTTTTAAATAAACCACAAACAAAGTATATGAAAAGGATTTCTTTATTGGCCGTTGCAGCAATTCTTATGATTACAGGATGCCGGAAAATTGAAGTTGACGGTGAGCAGGTTTTTATCACTGTACCCGGAGGAAACAACAATAACAATAATACGGCGAAGACTGTGATTTTAAGCGGAAGAATTACAAAAGATACCGTTCTAAAAAAAGGCGATAATAACTTTTTGCGCGGTAAGGTTTATATTTCAAATAATGCTACTATAACGATAGAGAAGGGCGCAATTGTAAAAAGTGAATTTTCGGGCAGTGATGTAGGTGCACTTATTATTGCGCGTGGTGCTAAGATTGTAGCGGATGGTTCAGCTTCAGAACCTATTGTTTTTACTTCAGGAGCACCATCTCCCCGATCAGGCGATTGGGCGGGTATTGTGATTTGTGGAAAAGCAAAAGTAAATTCATCAAGTACGATTGGCGGACCAGGTACATTTTTAGTGGAGGGTGGAATTAATAATTCCAATAATGACGGTATTGGAGGTGGTACAGATGATGAAGACAGTTCAGGTGTTTTAAGATATGTTC
>CAZZJD010000055.1:0-8840 GCA_964654305.1 uncultured Chitinophagaceae bacterium | reverse complement strand
ACAGCATGCCCACTTAAAAGACTTGTCATTATTCGCCGAAGAAATTGCCCCCTGTCGTACATTTTCTTTTTTCCACGAACTGGAATTTTTACTCAACAATAATCTGATCAAAGGAGGAGACCTGAATAATGCAATTGTTGTGGTAGACAAACCTGTTTCTGATACACAACTTGATAATCTTGCGAAAAGTTTCGGTAAAGAAAAATTTGCCGTTACAAGTGAGGGCTATCTGAACAATTTACATCTTAGATTTCCCAATGAACCGGCAAGACATAAACTCCTGGATCTCGTCGGAGATCTGGCGTTAATTGGTTTCCCGGTTAAAGCACATATTATTGCCAATCGTCCGGGGCATGCCAGCAATGTAGCCTTCGCCAAGAAGATCAAAGAGCATATCAAAAAACAAAAGAATAAAGTTACTCCGGTCAACTATTCTCCGGATCAACCCCCACTCTATGATATTCTGGAAATAGAAAAAACGCTTCCGCACAGATTCCCATTCCTGCTGGTTGACAAAATCATTGAGCATACCGATTCACAAATTATTGGAATAAAAAATGTAACCTATAATGAACCCTTTTTTCAGGGTCATTTCCCGGGAAATTATGTAATGCCTGGGGTATTGCAGATAGAGGCGCTTGCACAATGCGGCGGCTTACTTGCCATCCCCAGAAATGTTCCCGACAAATACGATACTTATTTCTTAAAAGTAGATAATTGTAAATTCAAACAAAAAGTGGTGCCGGGAGATACATTGATCCTCAAGATGGAACTAATGAACCCCATCCGAAGGGGTATTTGTGAAATGAGGGGCACTATTTTTGTAGGGAGCAAAATCGTTTGCCAAGCTGAACTAACAGCTCAAATCGTAAAAAGAACAGGATCATGATCAGTAATCTTGCTTTTGTACATCCCAATGCAAAAATTGGGAAAAATGTTACCATCGACCCCTTCGCTATGGTACACGACGATGTGGAGATAGGGGATGGTACGCATATCATGAGTAACGTAACAGTTTTCCCATGCTCTCGTATCGGCAGCCATTGTCAGATCTTTCCCGGTGCGGTCATTGGTGCTGTTCCTCAGGATCTCAAATTCAAAGGAGAATATACGCTTGCGGAGATAGGTGATTATACCGTAATTCGAGAATGTGTAACGGTACACCGAGGTACTTCAGATAAAAATACTACTAAAATTGGCCAGCATTGTCTGATAATGGCCTACGCACATGTGGCACATGATTGTATCATTGGCAACCATGTAATTTTAGCCAATTCTGTACAACTTGCGGGACATGTATTGGTGGATGATTATGCTATCATCGGAGGCATGAGTGCCGCTCACCAGTTTACACATATTGGCGCACATACTTATATAGGCGGTATGAGTGCCATCAGAAAAGACGTACCCCCATTTGTAAAAGCCGCAAGAGAACCCTTAAGTTATGTCGGTATCAATAATGTAGGATTGGCAAGAAGAGGTTTTACCAAAGAACAACAGGAAGAAATCTTCGATATTTATCATATCATTTTTGTTGAAAAACATAATGTCTCCAAAGCACTAGAAATTATTGAAAAGAATTTTAAAGACTCAGATATCAAAAAAGAAATCCTTGCCTTCATCAAAAAGTCTGAAATCGGAATCATCAAAAGGATGAATAAAAATCCATCAGATGAAAATATCTCTTTCTGATATTGGCAAACGCTTCAATAGGGAATGGATATTTCGGCATATCTCATTTGATTTTGAAATGGGTAATCACACCGTAATTACCGGACCTAACGGATCAGGGAAATCTACGCTTTTACAATTGATAGCAGGTGCCGTTACACCCAACACAGGAAAGATAAATTATTTTAAAAACGGGAGTGAAATAAATGGAGAAAGCCTACACAGTCATATTTCAATATCAGCCCCTTATCTCGAACTACCCGGCGAAATGACGCTCAAAGAATTTCTTACTTTTCACCATCAATTTAAACAATTCATACATAATCTTTCGGTTGAGGACGTGATTGAATACATAGCACTTACAAAGTCATCGGAAAAACAAATCCGGCATTTCAGCAGTGGAATGATCCAAAGAGTAAAACTGGCTCAGGCAATATTTTCTGACACAGATATTGTTTTACTTGATGAGCCCGGCACTAATCTTGATGAACAAGGTATAGGAATGTATCTCTCATTAATAAGTAATTATTGTAAAGAAAGGTTGGTTATTGTTAGCAGCAACGACCCCAAAGAATATCCTTTCTGCACGGGCAATCTGCCCATCACTCGGTATAAATAACCGATATTTTATCTTCTGCTGGCAATCAGTAAATTCAAATCGGTGTACTTTAAATCAAAACGCTGGCTAAGATAAATATTGGTAAGAGCACCTTTATATAGATAAATACCATTTCGGATATTCAGTTTATGCCAGAGCAAATTCTCCAATCCTCCCTCATCTCCTATCTCCAATAACAAAGGCATTAATACATTACTGATCGCCTGAGAAGCTGTTCGCGCAAATCCGCTGGGTATATTCGGGACACAATAATGAATAACCCCGTATTTCATGAATATCGGACTTTCATGACTGGTCACCTCACTGGTTTCAAAACAACCTCCTCTATCGATACTTACATCCACAATTACACTACCCGGACGCATAGCCGAAACCATATCATCAGATACTACCACCTGTGTTCTTCCTCCTCCTGTCGAGGATAAAGCCCCTACTGCTACATCACAGGTCTTTAGTTGTTTGGCAAGGATTTTAGGCTCAATCACTGAGGTCCACATCCGGTGGCCTATGGCATTTTGCATCCGTTTCAGCCGATAGATATTATTATCAAAAACTTTTACGCTCGCACCCATGGCCAAGGCCGTCCTCGCCGCATACTCCCCAACTATACCGGCTCCTATGATAATAACCTTTGTTGGCGGAATACCACTAATACCCCCCAATAAAACACCTTTCCCGTTATTGAAGCTACTTAAATACTGACCAGCGATAAGCATCACGGCACTTCCCGCAATTTCACTCATGCTTCTTACAATAGGATTATGCCCCGAATCATCTTTTAAATTCTCAAAAGAAAGCGCTGTAATTTTTTTATTCATCATCGCCTGCATGATCTCCGACTTCATCACAGCAATATGTATAGGAGAAATGATGGTCTGTCCGGGCTTTAGATATTCCAGCTCCGACTCACTTACCGGAGCCGACTTAATCAGCATATCCGCCTGATAGACCTCACTTTTATTATAAGCGATCTTTGCTCCTGCATCACTGAAGTCCTTATCAGAATAATGGGCACCCTCGCCGGCATGATACTCCAATAAAACAGTATGACCATTATTGGTTAGTACATGAACCGCTTCCGGTGTAAGCGCGACTCTGTTTTCCTGCAAATCCTGCTCGTTGGGCAAACCAATCACCAGACTACCTGATTTTTTAGGGATGTCCAGCATTTCTTCCATGGTCTCATAGTTGAAAGAAGCGCTGACAATAGGCTTTTTTGAAGATGACATATTAACTTAAGGCAATTAATTATGGATAAAGCACAAATTACAAAATTATAACGGGTTAACTGACCTTGAGAAGTCTTTCATTTTCAGATACCGCTACAATTTCTATCCAACAAGTGTCATTAGGCAAAATATCCTGTATCAAACCCGGCCATTCAATAAAACAAAGTTCCCCGCTATCCATCAACTCCTCAATGCCGATTGCAATGGCCTCTTCCATATCTTTCAAACGATAAAGATCCATATGGTAAAAAATTTTACCCGCTGCTGTTTGATACTGATTGATAATAGAGAATGTCGGACTGGAAACAGCATCTTCCACACCTAGCAAATCACATAGGCCATGCACAAAAGTAGTCTTGCCCGCTCCCATAGCGCCCGTCAGCGCAAAAACATTCCGATTGCTGTAAATATGCCAAAGTTTTGCAACCACTTGCGGCAGCTGATCTATTGAAAAACGAAACTCCATTTAATAAATTGATTCCTTGTTGCAAAGATATTGTTAGATTACCTCGAGAAAGCCTATTTAGGTTATGTAAATTTGTAGGAAAGCTATTTGGATAATATGTCAAATACTACTCACCATTTGAATTGGAAAGTCGAGGGAATGACCTGCGCGAACTGTGCCCTTACGATAACCAATTACCTCAAAAAAGAAGGAGCTTCCCATATTCAGGTAAACCCGGTAAGCTCGGAAATGAGTTGTGAAATAACAGGTGACGACAAAACACTACGCAGCCTACGTAAAGGAATTGCACAACTGGGTTATAAAGTCGTTAACGAAGATGGAAAAAAACAGACGCAGGATAAGGAACCTATGAATATGTATCTGCGCTATTTACTGATCTGCGCACCCTTTACCTTGCTCCTATTATTACACATGTTTCACGGATGGTTGCAATGGCACTGGCTCATGAATCCCTATGTGCAACTTGCACTTTGTCTTCCCGTTTATATTACCGGCATGTATTATTTCGGAAGAAGCGCGTTCAGAAGCATTCTGAATAGAATGCCAAATATGAATGTTTTAATTACGATTGGGGCCACAGCTGCTTTCATATATAGTTTATATGGTACCCTTATTGGTCAGGCAGAGAATTATTTATTTTATGAAACAGCCGCTACCATCATCACGCTCGTTTTTTTTGGCAACTATATGGAAGATGCCTCCATACAGCATACACAAAGAGCATTGAAAACGTTGGCCAAATCGCAAAAAGTAATGGCCAATATGATCGCCTTCGATGATCAGCATCAGGAACAAATATTTCAGATAGAAAACAGTGCGCTTCGGGTAGGCGATCTTATTCTCGTCAAGAGTGGGGAACAAGTGCCCGCAGATTGTAAAATTTTATGGGGAGATGCCACCGTAAATGAAAGTATTATTACCGGAGAAAGCCTGCCCATTACCAAAAAAGAAAAAAATATTTTAATCGGAGGAAGTATACTGGTAGATGGTACTGTAAAAGCACAGGTTACGGCTGCTGCAAAAGACTCTACCTTATCGAATATTGTTAATCTGGTCAAACAAGCTCAGGTAGAAAAACCCCCAGTTCAACAATTAGCAGATAAGATCAGTGCCATATTTGTACCTGCCGTTCTCATCATTGCCCTGATAACATTTATTGGGAACTGGTATTTTCTTGAAAATTTCACAGATGCCCTCATGCGCAGCATTGCTGTGTTAGTTATCGCCTGTCCTTGTGCAATGGGTTTGGCTACACCCGCAGCAATTGCCGTAGGATTAGGAAGAGCCGCGCGCAATGGAGTTTTATTCCGCAATGCAAAGAGCCTAGAATTATTCAAGAATATCCGCCAGGTTGTTTTTGATAAAACAGGTACGCTTACAACTGGCAAATTCAATATCGCACAATTTCAAATTACAGATCCTTCTATTGACGAAGAAACATTTAAAAATATCGTGTACGGACTTGAAAAATATTCCAATCATCCGATTGCGCGATGCGTATCGGAGGCCTGGAAAACAAAAAACGAATACAGATGGGAAAAAATGGAAGAGATCAAAGGGTTGGGAATGAAGGCTACTGATAATCAGGGAAATCATTACATAGCCGGATCTTATAAAGCAGCTAAGGAATTAACACAGGATGCTTCACACAATATCTACATTATAAAAAACAATTCATTTCTGGGATGGATAGATGTAAAGGATGAGATCAGACCGGAAGCTATCAGCATAATTGAGTATCTCAAATCGAATCAAATTCGCACAGTATTATTAAGTGGCGATAGAAAAGAAAAATGTGATCTGATTGCAAAGCAACTGAATATTGATGAGGTTATCGCAGAAAAAAATCCGGAAGAAAAACTTGAAATCATTGATTCCCTCAATAAAAAAACGCCAACTGCTATGATTGGAGATGGAATTAATGATGCACCAGCCTTAGCAAAAGCAACCATTGGGATTTCATTAAGCGAAGCTTCGCAAGTAGCGATGCAAACCGCTGATTTAGTACTCATGAACCATGGACTAAAAAATCTACCCCTATCACTTGGCTTAGGAAAACA
Source organism: uncultured Chitinophagaceae bacterium (assembly GCA_964654305.1). Lineage (GTDB taxonomy): Bacteria > Bacteroidota > Bacteroidia > Chitinophagales > Chitinophagaceae > Lacibacter. The sequence continues at coordinate 2,795 of CAZZJD010000055.1, read as the reverse complement.
TACCTATATCACAATCAAACAAAATCTTTTCTGGGCATTTTGTTATAATATTGTAGCGATTCCCATTGCGGCTGTTGGCTTTTTAACACCTACCTTCGGCGCACTGGTAATGGGAATGAGCGATGTTGTGCTGGCTATCAATTCCGTCAGACTCTTCATCAAAAAAGTGATCTAAAATAACCTAACCATGAAAGACATTCATCAAATTCTACATCACTATTGGGGCTATGATCAATTCAGGCCCATGCAGGAAGAGATTATTCGTTCCGTACTGGATGGAAATGACACGCTTGCTTTACTACCCACCGGAGGAGGGAAAAGTCTTTGCTTTCAGATACCGGGAATGGCGCTGGACGGTTTATGTCTTGTCGTTTCGCCACTGATTGCGCTAATGAAAGATCAGGTGGAATCCTTACGCAAAAAAGGCATCACTGCCTTCTGTATAACGGCGGAGCTTAGCCGAAATGAAACAGAACGAATATTGATCACAGCCGGAGAAAGTAACTGTAAGTTTTTATATGTCTCACCCGAAAGACTTCAAACAACTTTATTTCAGGAATATATTTATTCTTTAGGTATTTGTCTGATTGCTGTAGATGAAGCACATTGTATTTCTCAATGGGGATATGATTTCAGACCCTCTTATCTGAAAATTGCCGAAATCAGATCCATGCTGCCAGACATAACCGTTATTGCAGTAACGGCATCTGCCACTCCCGAAGTTCAGCAAGATATATGTAAACGATTACTCATGGAAGAACCCTATATTTTCAGAGGTTCTTTTTTACGACCTGCCTTATCTTTCAGAACGTACCATACAACTTCAAAAACAGGTAAGATCATTGAATTACTGACCAAAAATGATGTGTGCAGTATCATTTATTGTCGAAGCAGAAAAAAAACACAGGAGATAGCGGAAATGCTTATCACGCAGGGCATCCGTGCAGACTTTTATCATGCCGGATTATCCGGAGAGGAACGAGTACGTAAACAAGAAGCATGGATGCTAAATGAAAAACCTGTGATCGTTTGCACCAATGCATTTGGTATGGGCATAGATAAACCAGATGTACGCATGGTTATTCATCATGATCTCCCAGATTGCCTTGAAAACTATTATCAGGAAGCAGGAAGAGCTGGACGCGACGGACAAAAATCCTATGCGCTATTACTCTATAACGAAAAAGATTTGTCTTCTTTACAAGAACTTTCTGACATCCGTTACCCTTCCATTGATTTTATTAAAAATGTATATCGCTGTCTGGTGAATTATCTTCAGATCCCTTTAGGGATTGAGGAAGAAGAATGGAGAGATTTTGATGTTGAAATTTTTACAGAGCGCTTTGAACTCCCCTTACAATCTACCTTATACGCGTTACAGCAACTAGAGCAAGAAGGATGGATCATTTATGTCACAAAACTTTATCAACCTTCGCGAGTGGAGTTTATCGTAGAGCGTGAGGCTCTTGAATTTTTCTGTGAGTCGCAGATAGAACATGAATCCGTCATTAAAACGCTGTTGCGCACCTATGGGGGGATTCTGGATATGTCTGTAAATATTTCAGAATTCACGATTGCAAAAGCATTAGGTGTTAATAAGGAAATCGTTTCCACTGCACTGATTGAATTACATCATAAAGGGATCATTTACTACAAACCTAAAAAAGAAAGCCCGCAAATTCGTTTTCCTGAAGGAAGACCTGTTTCAGATGAATGGTTGGTACAACCTCAACAGATCGGCTTACGAAAAAAACAATTTGAAAGCAGAGTGAGCGCAATGGTCAATTACGCAGAAGAAACAAACAAATGCAGGTCTGTTATGCTAGGAAACTACTTCGGGGATACCGGTTCAGAAACCTGCGGCATTTGTGATAATTGCGTAGCAAAAAGAAAAAAAGAATCTGTTGACTTTAGCTCTTTTCAATCTATTACAACATTTTTAGATCAGGCGGCCGCAAATGGCGAGATTGAAATCAAGTCAATACTCAACCACTTGACATTTACAGAAAGAGAAAAAATATTAGAAGTGGTGCAATATTTGATGCAGGAGGAGAAAATAAAAATGAATGAAAAAGGGAACCTTATCTTTAACAAATAATTGATAGTCCTTTATTTCAAGAATATAAATGAATTAACTTTATTTGTCTTAACGATTTTGAATAACGCTTAAAACGAAAATTATGGCAGATCATAAACCAAGAGTTCTCTTAGTAGAAGATGACAGCAATTTTGGAAACGTTTTAAAAAACTATCTCGAGCTGAATGATTATGATGTAACACTGGAGCGCGATGGCAGATTGGGGTTAGCAGCCTTCCAAAGAGAGAAATTTGATATTTGTCTGCTGGATGTAATGATGCCGCACATGGATGGTTTTACGCTGGCAGAATCTATTAGAGATGTAGATCCGGATATTCCTTTATTTTTCTTAAGTGCCAAAACAATGAAAGACGATGTGATCACTGGTTACAAACTAGGAGCTGACGACTATATCACTAAGCCATTCGACAGTGAAGTGTTGCTAATGAAGATCAAAGCAATTCTGAAAAGAAATGAGGAATCAAGAACGGAAACTGAAAATATGGAATACGATTTTGCATCTTTTCATTTTAATCCTAAACTCAGAGAATTATCTATAGGAACTAAAGTAACTACCTTATCACCAAAAGAAAGCGATTTATTAAGAATGCTTTGCGAATACAAAAATGACCTGCTACCCAGAGATGTTGCGCTAAAGAAAATATGGGGCAGTGATACATACTTTAATGGAAGAAGTATGGATGTATACATTGCCAAA
>CAZZJD010000054.1:0-8892 GCA_964654305.1 uncultured Chitinophagaceae bacterium | reverse complement strand
ATGGGCTTTATTTTGCTTACCACATATCCTCTGTTAAGACTCGCATAGCAATCGATCTGCCGTTATTATTTAATGCAAAATCAATTTGTATGAGCAGCAGCTTTACCCAAACCACAACAACCGTATTTACTTCTGTATGCAACTTAGCGGCAGCGCTCCAACACAAAACAGTTAAGACATTTTGCCTCCTTCTACTCTTCCTCTCCGGCTTTGCGCTGATGGGGGTGGGGCAGGTGACACTTGATAATTTTACAGACAATGATTACACATTAAATCCAACTTGGACTCTTATTAATGGTGCTGTAACTCAAGGTAGTGGCATTCTATCAACAAATTCAAGTTCTGCAGTAAGAATGTCAACACCATTTACTATAGCGGCGAATGAGTGGACATTTGATACTAGAGTTAGTAGTAATTTTGCTACTGGACTTTTTCAATATTTCTTTTTGTTAAAAGATAATCAGGATCCTAGTAATGCTGCTTCTGATGGATATTATGTTGAATGGGCAGGAACAAATGGTGATTTTAAACTTTTTAAATTAACAAACGGAACATCTTCACAATTAGGGTCTACTTGGGATGGCCCCACAACTTCTGCTACAGTAACTAATTTTAGAACTATAAGAATAACTAGAGATGTTAGTAATAATTTTACAGTTTCAGTAGGTGGTATTTCCGTAATTACAGCGACTGATGCATCTTTTGCCAATTCTTCAGTTCAACATCAAGCTATAAGAGTTCTATCTCCAAGTGCTCATACATATTCAATTGATAATATAACCTATAAAGTCCCTCTTACAACCCCCACTCTCACCGCAGACAATACATCTAATAATGTCGATAATAACATTGACATCTCTTTTACGGATGATGCCAGCTGGCGTGCGGCGATCACGGCTGTTAAAATAGGAGGTACTGCTTTGACTGTAACGACAGATTATGTAGTGTCAGCAGGAAATATTCAGTTAAAGCCATCTGGAGGGAATCCACTTTTGCGTACTTCCGGTTCTCAATCGGTAACTGTCGAGGCAACAGGCTATACAACTGCCACAGTCACCCAGCAGATTGATGTAGGTGCAGCCAATAAACTGGCTGTCTTAACCCAGCCTGCAGCACCTTCAGTAAATGGAGGCGCGCTTGCCACACAGCCTGTAGTACAGATACAGGATCAGTATGGAAACCTGACGGCCAGCACAGCTTCGGTATCGGCAGCAGTTGGGTCAGGTACCTGGACATTGGGAGGTACAACTTCCGTATCAGCAGTAAACGGTACGGCCACATTCAGTGGCTTAACGGCTTGTTCTGCTGCTGCTGTTACCGGTGCCACTATCACTTTCAGTGCCACTTCTTTATCAGGTGCCACATCCTCTACCTTCAATATCTCTGTTCCGTCAACACCTACTATCAGCACTCCTTCAAGTGGTTCTGTTACATCTACGTCAGCTACATTAGGCGGAGATATTACAGCTGTCAGAGCTTGCTCCATTTCCGAAAGAGGGATTTTCTACAGCATTACCAATGGTTTTGCTAACGGCGCCGGTACCAAAGTGTCTGAAACAGGTTCTTTTTCAAGCGGCAATTTTACAATAAATGTAACAGGACTAACTCAGGGAACGGTTTATTATTACAAAGCCTTTGCTACAAATAGTGCAGGAACGTCTTATACAACACAAGGCACATTTACCACAACGGCGGCTTCCGCCCCAACCTTAACGGCTGCAACGGGTGCTACTGTTGATGCCGCGTTTGATGTAACTTTTGCCGATAATGCTACCTGGCGCTCTGCTATAACTGGCGTAACTATCGGAGGAACGACGCTTACGGCTGGCTATACAGTTACTGCAGGAAAAATAACATTTACGCCGTCCGCTTCCAACCCCGCAAACTTGCTTCAATCATCCGGAAGCAAAAGTATCGTGATCACGGCGACGGGTTATGCCAATGCAACCGTATCGCAGACAATAGGAGCTGGTGCTGCCAACAGATTGTCTGTTAGTACACAGCCGGCAGCACCAACAGCCAATCAGGTGTCTTTTGCAACGCAGCCTGTTGTACAAATTCAGGATCAATACGAAAATCTTACTTCGAGTACAGCGTCCGTTTCGGCTGCTGTGGGTTCCGGCACCTGGTCATTGGGCGGTACCACTTCTGTGAGTGCAGTATCCGGGGTTGCTACATTCACGAATTTATCGGCTTGTGCCTCTACTTCGGTAACCGGAGCTAACATCAGTTTCTCATCAAGCGGACTTACCGGAGCAACAACAAATAATATTAATCTTGCTATTAATTCACCCGCCATCACTACCCACCCAAGTGCTACATCAGTTTGTGCTGGTAACGGTGTGGCTACATTTACAGTAGTTGCTACAGGCGCAGGGCTGACTTATCAGTGGCAAGTGAATACCGGCAGCGGCTGGGGTAATGTTACCAATGGAGGTGAATACAGCGGCGCTACCGACGCATCTCTAGTCATCACGAATGCTTCGGTTGCCTTTAACGGGTATCAATACCGTTGTGTTGTAAGTGGTACCTGTTCTCCTTCCGTCACTACCAATGCGGCAGCTTTAACAGCTTCCTCAGCGGATTGCGGCAACTTAGACGACTACCGTTCTGCCGGATCAGGAAACTGGAATCAAGTTGCTACCTGGCAGCGACATAATGGAACAACCTGGGTTGATGCAACAGCTACTCCCACTTCTTCCAATGGGGTTATTACCATAAGGAAAGACCATACGGTCACTGTTACGGCAAACGTAACCGTTGATCAGGTGGTAGTAGCAGTGGGGGGGCAGATTACTTGCAATGCAAACTTACAACTTGCTAATGGTACCGGTGATGAATTGGCAGTTTTTGGAACTTTTTTGCAGACAGGTCAAATTAGCAGAACAACTACGAGTTATGTGCCGGATGTTACTATCAAAAATGGGGGAATATATATTCATAATAGAAATTTCACTTGGGGAATATTTGATGTAGGGAGTGGAGTTTTTGCCGGTGTATGGGACAATGGCTCTACTTGCAGAATTACAAGTAATCCAGGTACTTCGTTCCATAGTTCTTTTGTTAGAGATTTCTTTAATTTAGAATTAGCTTGGTCAACAGGTACCACTCCGATAGTAATCGGAGCTAATACGCCATCGCAGGTGAGAGGAACATTAAAAGTTGAGGCAACAGGTGCAACAGGTGGTAGTGTAGTGGTGGGTAATGGTGTGACTGGTCGTTCTATGACGGTTAATAATTTTGAGATGACCGGAGGCGAATTTTATGTTGCAGGAGTCAGTGCCTCTACCGGTACACATTCCTTAACCATTAACGGAAACTTTACGCAAACTGGCGGTATTTTTGAAGTCTGCAGATCGGATAATGACGGAACTTATAGTGCCACTATTAGCGGAACTGCTGCTTTCTCTGGAGGTACAACGCGTATCATGAATAATTCAGGTACGGGTGGTAGAATTGCTTCTTTGACAATAGGCGGCAATATGACCATTAATGGAGGAACCTTGGATCTGAGTGCAACGGGAAGTGCTAATGAAGGCAGATTATTTCTTAGAGGAGATTTAACTCTTTCTTCCGGCACACTTGGATTTACTCAAGGAATAACAACCGGTTCATCCGGCGTTTACTTTGATCGAAATGGAGGTGCACAGAACTTCGTCTGGTCAGGGGGTAATTTATCCACGGCAAGCGGAGGCGCCGGCAGGAGATTTAACTATCGTACTTCTTCCGGTCCGGCAGATCTGAATGAGGAATACCGTGCCTCTACTGCACAAGTCACTGTCAGTGGTTCTGAAGGAAGTCCGGTTACCAATTATGCTGTATGGCCTACTTCGGGGACTGTCATAAAAAATCTCACCATTGATAACGCGGCAGGCGTTACGCTGAGCACGAGTAAAGTAGTGAACACAACGCTTTCTTTATCAAATGGAATACTCTCTACAGGCGCCAATGCACTAACCATTGGTGCAAGCGGTAGCATTAGCGGAGAAAGTTCTTCCAGATATGTTTCCGGCAGACTCGGTTGGGTATTCCCATCAACTGGTACAAATGTTGCACGCAATTTCCCTATTGGTAAAGGAGGCAATTACCTACCGGTAACATTCACTTATGCTACAGCACCCGGTTCACGTACGGTAATTATTGAACAATTTGAAGCAGCATTCCCCATGTCAGTACCAGGTACCGTGAGTGTTGTCAGATTTGGTAACCGTTACTGGAATATTACCCAATCATCCATCGGAGTAAACTACACTGTCAGTTTAAATAATAGTGGTATAACGCCTGTTGGAACAGCAGTAATGATTCGAAATGAAGGAGCGGAAGCTGCATCTTCTGCTGCTGTCAGCTTCAGTTCTCCGAATTATACAAATAGTACTGAGTTTTCAACAGGAAATGTTTCAGCCAATGTTGCACTAGGGGAAACATCCATTCCGGTTACAATCACAGGTGCTGCTGCAAGTAATAAAGTCTATGATAAAACAAATACCGCAACCATAACAGGAACGCTCAATGGTATACAAGCAGGTGATGATGTTAGTTTAAGTACAGGAACCTTTGCAACAGTCAATGTTGGAACCGGAATCAGCGTAACAAATGTGACACTTACAGGAACCAATGCTGGTGCATATACGATCCTTCCTCAGCCTACAGGGCTTACTGCTAATATTACTGCTCGTCCGCTGACGATCACCGGTGCTTCGAATTCCAAAACATATGATGGAGGTACATCCTCTGCAACTGTTCCTACTATCACATCCGGTGCATTACAGGGCAGCGATGTAGCAGCATTCACGCAGACATATGACAATAAAAATGTAGGCACAAGTAAAGTGATGACGCCGTCGGGTGTAGTTACTGATGGTAACAGCGGAAATAACTACAGTTATACGTTTGTGACCAGTAGCAATGGTGCGATTACAGCGAAAGGTCTGACTGCCTCTTTAACAGGCACAGTAAGTAAGACGTATGATGGATCAACAACAGCTACACTTACTACATCTAATTATAACTTAAGCGGAGTGGTGGGTAGTGAGAACGTAACGGTTACCAATACAACTGGAGCTTATGATAACAAGAATGTAGGTACAAGTAAAACAGTAACGGTTACATCTCTTGTGCTAGGAGGAGCTGATAAGGATAATTATAGCATTAGTGGTAATGCTACCGGTACAGTTGGAACGATTACTGCACGTGCGCTGACCATTACAGGTGCTTCGAATTCCAAAACATATGATGGAGGTATATCTTCAGCAACTGTTCCTGCTATCACATCCGGCGCATTACAGGGCAGCGATGTAGCATCTTTCACGCAGACTTATGACAATAAGAATGTGGGTACAAGTAAAGTGATGACGCCGTCGGGTGTAGTGACAGATGGTAACAGTGGAAATAACTACAGTTATACGTTCGTGACCAGCAGCAATGGAACGATTACAGCAAAAGGTCTGACTGCATCCTTAACGGGTACTGTCAGTAAGATCTATGATGGAACAACAACGGCTACGCTGACAATAGCCAATTACAATATAACTGGAGTAGAGAGCGGAGATGTGGTAACGGTTACGAATACCAGTGGAACCTATGACGATAAGAACGTTGGCACAGACAAAACTGTTACCGTTAGTTCACCATTGTTACTTGGCGGAGCTGCTGCAGGCAACTATACAATCAGTGGTAGTGCAACCGGCACTGTAGGAGCGATAACTGCTAAAGGGCTTACAGCATCATTAACTGGTACTGTCACTAAGACCTACGATGCAAATGCCACTGCTACCTTAACATCAGCGAACTATAGTCTGACCGGAGTAGTAGGCAGTGAAGATGTTACGGTAACCAATACCAGCGGAACTTACGATAATAAGAATGTCGGTACAGGTAAAACTGTAACTGTCGCTTCGCTTAATTTGGGTGGAGCGGATGAGGCTAATTATTCCATCAGCGGAACTGCAACTGGTACTATTGGGGTTATTACCAAAAAAGAGTTAACCATTACAGCTAATAATCAAAACGTACTCTTTGGTACAGCGGTTGCAACCGTTACAGGTGCTGGTAGCTATACAGCAACCGGCTTTGCAGGAGGGGAAACATCTTCTGTGATTACCGGTACTGCTACTTATACGACAAATTACACAAACACAACGGCAGTCGGTACGCCGGGCGTCACTATCACGCCGGTAGTAAGCGGATTGTCGGCCACCAATTACAGCTTTACGCCCGCAAATGGTACGATTACCATTAGTGCTGCTTCAAAAACATGGGTTGGGCAAGGTCTTGATAAAACTGGTAACTGGAGCGTAGCAGATAACTGGTCGCCGAGCGGTGTTCCCAACAGCAGTCTTCACAGCATTGTGATTAATGAAGGAACGCCCACTATGGACGTCAATTATACTGTGGTGTCAGGTAAAAATCTGACGATCTCAGGTACGGGTGCTTTGGTTATCGGCGCAGGCAGAACGCTCACTATTGCGGGTGTTGCCGACTTTGGTAATCGTCCGGTTACATTAAAATCGACTTCTGTTGGTACATCATCTATTGGTCAGATTACTGGTACATTGAGCAATGCCACTGCGGTTACGGTAGAGCGTTATATGACCGCCAGAAGAAAATGGCGAGCGTTGACAGCTCCGTTGACTGCAAGTAATAATATCGGTAGTATCTATATGAACTGGCAGAATGGTGGTTCTACTGCAACACCAAATACCGGTGCGATTATCTGGAGACCGGGATCTGACTCAGCAGCTACTGGATTGTATAATGGCGGTGCTAGTTCCTCAATGCTCAGCTTATCTTCTAACAATACATGGATTCAGGTAACCAATACTAAAGCAAATGAATCATTATTCGACGGCACACAGAATAAGGCTTACATGTTGTTCTATACAGGACCATATAACCAAGATGGTACGTTTATTGGCTCCGGTACAGCCGCCTCTACATTGAGCGCTACAGGTACGTTGCGTACAGGTCCTGTTAGTTTTGATAATCTTGTAGGCAACTGGAACATGATCGGTAATCCGTATGCATCAGCCATCAGAACCGATCTGTTGACAAGAGGTGGAAATCTGAATACAAATGGCTATATCTGGAATCCGGGTGGTTCAGGTACAGGTGTGTTCACGCCTATAACACTTACTTCAGCTACAATTATTCAGAGTGGTCAGGCATTCTTCGTGTATTCAAACAGCGGTACTATAGGAAACACATTAGGTTTCAGTGAATCCGCCAAGGTAAGCAGCAGCAGCAACAGCAATTTTCGTTTAGCAGAGGATCTGATGGACGGTGATCTGAAGATTGAGCTGAATAAGTATGTGGCAGGTAATACAGAGTTGAGCGATGTCGCCATTGTCAATTATAAATCCAGAGCTGAAGCCGGCTTACCTAAATTGGCTCAGTTCTTCGAGAATATGTCCATCTATCAGGATAATCTGGATTATGGTCTGACTACACGCACACTCAATGATGGAGAAGATAACATTCAGCTTCGCATGTGGCAGATGAATAAAGCCAACTATCAGATCAAAATTGATCTGAGCGGCATGCGTTTACCTGCAGGTTCAACAGCTATATTACAAGATGCGTTCCTGAATAAGGAAACACCATTGAGCATTAACGATGTCAATAAAGTTGACTTCTCAGTAGATGCCAATGCAGCGAGCAGTGGAAAACGATTCAGTATCGCGTTGCGCAGAGCAAATGCTCCTGTATCGATCACCGAAACGCCTCGCTTCCAGATCTACCCTAATCCGGTGGTGAAAGGAACGCCTATGCAATTGGAGTTCCGCAATAAAGCAGCGGGCAAATATACCGTTACATTATTCACGATCGCCGGCGTTCGCGTACAGCAGGATATTATCGGTCATGCTGGTGGCACCGCTACGCAGTCATTGAAACTATCAAACAGTCTTGCTTCCGGCACTTACATTGCTGAGATTAGCAGTGTGAATGGAGCGAGTGAGAAGGTGAAAGTGGTGGTGGAATAGTTATTAGTTGTTGGTTATTGGTTGTTGGTTTTCTTTGTAACTAATAACAAACAACCTTGATCCCCGGTCATTACGATCGGGGATTTTTTTATATAGTCAAAACTCAAAAGTCAAAAGCTAAATTTTTAATTCGTTTTTGAGGAGCGAAAAATCTTCCCTCTTTGACAACCAAGATAACCCCGACAACCCCGACAACAATTCTTAAAGAAATGCATCTAACCTAAATTCCTCCAGCGACTTCATCTTCCCATCCGCCGCCTGCCACTTCGGGGCATCATAATCATCTTTGGCTGGAACTACCACACATTTCATTCGAGCGGCTTTAGCCGCGATCATGCCATTGAAAGAATCTTCAAAAGCCAGACAACGCAATGGAGAAACATCTAACGCTTTAGCGGTATCAATATATACCTGCGGATGTGGCTTGCCATAAGGCAATGATTCAGCGGAAGCAATCACATCAAAGGGTTTTAATAAATTAAGTTTGGGTAATACCACTTCTACGAGCGAAATAGGAGAGGAGGTAGCTAATCCAACTTTCATCTTTTCCTGCATCTCCAGAATGATTTCTTTGGCGCCGGGCATCACCGTGGCATATCGGTCAATCTTTTCAATCGCTTTTTGTATGATCGTATCAACGGCTTCTTTTTGATGCGCATCATCAATGCCAAAATGATCGAACCAATGTGCGATCCATTCTTCCGTTCTTAATCCGGTGGAACGATGATACTGCTCGGTGGTTAATGTTTTTCCATAATGAAGTAAGGTCTCTTTCCCCGCTTCCTGCCAGTAGGGCTCAATATCGATCAGTAACCCATCCATGTCGAATATGATGGCATCTATGTTCATGGGGTAAAAGTAAAAAACTTAAAACTTAAAAAAAGATGTCAATTAAAATTACATATTATTCAGA
>CAZZJD010000053.1:0-8924 GCA_964654305.1 uncultured Chitinophagaceae bacterium | reverse complement strand
ACTCCGCTTCTGTCCTTTAAATCGTTTAAGCCTATATTCAATGCCCACCATAAAATATTGCGTAAGTCTGTTCACACGGTTATCAATAATCATATTGCCCGTTACATTCCTACTAATATTGATATTTTGATTTAGGAGATCAAATGCCTCCAATCGCAAGGTTAGATTTTTCTTTTGATTCAAAGGCTTTTCCAGTGAAGCACTCCACAAAGCAATGTCGCGGGCAACACTTTGTGCCAGCCCGGCATTCAGCGTATAATCAAACTCCATACCCAAAACCCAGCCCCTTGGAAAATAAATCTTTACATCATTACTGCCCGTCCAGCTTTCCTGCGACTGTGGTGCAAAACTGCTGATAGTATAATTCACCTGATTCAAATTATACCTGATCCCAAAACTCAATTCTAACCATTCATTATAGTTAAAGTCAAAATTCAATCCCTGCAAAATCAACCATGTCTTGCCCAGATTTCTCACCGAATCAACAAGATTGATATTATTATTATAGTTAATAGTACCCAAATAAGTAAGCACAAATTTTCTATTAGCCCAAGGATAACTGTATGAATAAAAGGCATTCATATTAAAAGCCCCATTCACATTTTCAGGTCTTACTAATTGTGCCCCGGTTGGCTGACCTAACGGAGTTTTAAGTGTGATAGAGTTATTTACAATCTGATCATTCAGAAACGTAAAACTGAGATTCGTAAATAGCACCCTGCCCGTGCTAAAATTAAATTTGTTATAATTAATGTTGAACGCATGTGTAATGGATGGCCTAAGTGATGGATTACCTTCTTGCCAATATTGCGGATTGGTAACATCTCTTACCGGTTGCAGCTGTGAAAAAGAAGGTTGCTGCGCAGATCCGTTATAAGAAAAATTAATGGAATGAGCCCTGGAAAAATTATATACAAAACGGGCAACAGGAAAAATATTTTCATTCCGTATCGGGAGATAACTACTGTCTTTATCAAGAACATTACCCCTCAAAACAACCGGCTGATACAAAAACCCTAACGTATAACTGTATTTCTTTTTTACACTACGAAGTCCTACCCCAAAACGAGAAAAATTAAAATCATTTTCTATCCCGTTACTCAGATTCGGATTAAAAGATAGTGTACCCGACTGGTTAAGATCTGCAAAAGTTTTTCGGTCATTTAATGCATAATTATGATTCAGCTGATAGGATAAATCCAAAAAAAGATCCTTCATTACCGGCTCTGTGTAAACTGCACGGAGGTTTAACGCATTCCCTCTGTTTGATTGGGATACTCTTTGGACTTGTTGTAAGGGAAACGGCTGATTTTGAATAAGAGTAGTTGTGAGATTATCTCTTAACTGCTGCGAATTCAATTCATTCCAGCCCCAGTCTCCGTTTAGCGAAAAGTTTCTTCCCTTTTTTCTGAAACGATGATTGTATAATAAAGATATTCTCACGCTGGGTCTTCGACTATTAACCGTATCTCTGCTTAATCCATCCTGTACACGCTTTTCAGATTGGAGTATGGAGAAATCATTGTACAGAAAATTATTCGTTTCCTGAACAGATATATTCGGAGAAATTTTAAGATAATTAAATGAGTCTATCCAGGTTTCAGAATTCAAAAAAACACGATGCGTACGTTGTTTATTACTAGTATTTTGATCGGTATTATTGATAAATACGCCATCAGAAAGTAAGTTTTGCTGGCTCGACAATTGATTGGTTTGAGTATTCCTGTCTGTGATCACATAATTGCCATAAATCGAATTTCTCTTTTTATAATCCACTCTGAAATTGAATCCTCCTGAAATAATATTGGAGATCCCATCCTGATTTTGTCCGCTTCCTGAATTCATCAGATTCCCTGCAGCTGCTCCCATACTTACTCCGGGAATCCGCATACCCTCTGCCGACATATTCATTTGATTGAAACTACCGCCGCCAGCACCACCTCCAAAACCTCTGATTTCACCGGTATTAAAAGAAGACTGATTCACATTGTTGGCATTGCCAATGATAGACAACTGCGTCTGATTATCAAAATAATTGAGATTGCCTCCTGCAAAATATCTTTCCTGTGTTCCGCCTCTCGCCTGTCCTTTTCCAAACCAGCCTTTATTTTTATCTTTTTTTAATTCGAGGTTGATTACTTTTTCTGCATCTCCGTCACGGATACCGGTAAAGGATGCCTGATCTCCATAATCATCTACCACCTGTACCTTGTCGATCATGTCGGCAGGCAACTCTCTGGAAGCCGTTTTAGGATCTCCAGTAAAGAAATCCTTACCATTCACTTTAATGCGCGTTACCTGCTTTCCCTGAGCCGTTATATTCCCGTTACGATCTACCTGAATGCCTGGCAATTTCTTCAATAAATCTTCCGTCATGGCATTGGGCTTAACATTAAATGCACTAGCTCTGTATTCGATGGTATCTTCTTTGATTGTAATGGGAGGAGCTTCCACAACAATTTCCTCCAATAATTTATAGCGTCCTGTCAACATGATATCTCCTAGATCAATCCAGCTAACCCCCTGGGAGGGTTGCATGAATTTCTTCTGAAACAACTGATAACCAGTATAGGAAATCAATAATGCGTAAGCATTTCGGGGAATTTTAGATATCAAAAAATTGCCTTTCTCATTAGTTACAACAGAAATCGTATCGGAAGGGTTATTTATTTCTACTAAGCGAACAACGGCATTCGGCAAGCCTTCCCGACCTAATGAATCCGTCACCCTTCCGCTAATTCCTGATATTTGAGCGAAAAGCGTAACAGGTAATATCCCACATGCAAGCGTTATAAGATTTCTAAAAAGCAAAGGAAAGTTTTGAAAAAAGGTATACAAAAGCTTTATTTTAGATGAATTGAGTGAATCAAATACTGACATAGTAAAACAAAACAAGTCAGAATAAGTTTAAAGACCTGAAAGCAAGATAAAACATCTTTAATATTTTAAAAAAACCACTCCTCCTGTTTTATTACCTTTGTCCACCTGTATATTCGCGTTTGCAAACCCTGATAACAGAAAGCAACTTATTGATCGTAAACTTTTAATCATATTACCGCTTAACACAATCAGATCATGATAGGTTTTTTATCGAAAATTTTTGGAGGTAGCAAGAGTGAAAAAGATGTTCAAAAACTACAGCCCATTGTAGATAAAGCGAACACTTTTTTTGAAACTTATAAAAATCTTACTACGGATGCACTACGGGCAAAAACAACTGAATTCAGAAGTAGGATCCGCGAGTTGCTGAAAGAAACTGACGAAGCGATCCTTTCATTGAAATCGAAAGCAGATGCATTAGCTGAATCCGACATTCAAGAAAAAGATGCCTTATATCAGGAAGTTGATCAGCTCCGCAAAAAAAGAGATCAGCAAATTGAAGACGCATTGAAAGAAATTCATCCTGAAGCTTTTGCTGTAGTAAAAGAAGCGGCACGCCGTTTCACAGAAAACGAAGAAGTGCAGGCAACAGCTACTGATTTAGATCGTACCCTAGCCCCCAAACGTCCGCATATGCGCATCGATGGTGATCAGGTTTATTACAAAAAAAGCTGGATGGCGGCAGGTGGTCAGGTAACCTGGAATATGGTTCACTACGATGTGCAGCTGATTGGTGGCAGTGTATTACACGAAGGAAAAATTGCTGAAATGGCTACAGGTGAAGGGAAAACACTGGTATCTACTTTGCCCGCTTATCTGAATGCCCTCGCAGGAGAAGGCGCCCACCTGGTAACCGTAAACGACTACCTCGCTCGTCGTGATAGCGAGTGGAATGGAACCCTTTTTGAATTCCTGGGTCTAACAGTTGACTGCATCGACAAACATACACCCAACAGCGAAGCCAGAAGAAATGCATATCTGGCGGATATTACTTACGGTACCAATAACGAATTTGGTTTTGATTACCTACGCGACAACATGGTCGTAAATGCCAACGAAAAAGTGCAACGCAAACTGCATTATGCAATGGTGGATGAAGTGGATAGTATTCTAATCGATGAGGCCCGTACACCACTGATTATTGCTGGTCCAGTAAGTGCAGGCAGTGACGAACAACAATACCAGGTAATGAAACCCCGTATCGAAAAACTGATCGATGCTCAAAAAAGACTGGTACAACAATATCTGAACGAAGCAAAAAAATCTATCAGTGAAGGACAAGATGATCCGAAAACAGGCGGTCTTGCCCTTATGCGTGCCTGGAGAGGTTTACCTAAATACGGCCCGCTGATTAAATATCTTAGTGAACCCGGCATCAAGGTAAAATTGCAAAAAGCAGAAAACTATTACCTGGCTGATCAGCAAAAAGAAATGCCCAAAGTGGATGAAGGATTATTATTTCATATTGACGAAAAAAGTAATTCGGTAGATCTGACAGATAAAGGCCTTGCCGCCATCACCAAAGAGCACGAAGACAGCCATTTCTTTGTATTGCCTGATATCAGCGTCGCATTGGCTGACATAGAGAAATCTTCCGTTACCGCTGAAGAAAAGCTACATCAGAAAGAACAGCTACTGAATGATTATGCTGCTAAATCAGAGCGCATTCACACCGTACTGCAAATGCTGAAAGCCTACACTTTGTTTGAAAAAGATGTAGAGTATGTTGTGCTCGACGGACAAGTAAAGATCGTAGATGAACAAACAGGCCGTATTCTGGATGGAAGAAGATACAGTGATGGATTACATCAGGCGATTGAAGCGAAAGAAAATGTTCGCATTGAAGCGGCTACGCAAACCTATGCCACCATCACCTTACAGAATTATTTCAGAATGTATCATAAGCTGGCGGGCATGACAGGTACAGCCGAAACAGAAGCCGGTGAATTTTGGGATATTTATAAATTGGATGTAGTGAAAATACCTACCAATTTAAAAATGGTCCGTGCAGATAAAGAAGATCTGGTATATAAAACCAAACGGGAAAAATATAAAGCGGTTATCGAAGAAATAGAAATATTAAGAGCAGCAGGAAGACCTGTACTGGTAGGAACCACTTCCGTTGAAGTAAGTGAATTACTCGGAAAAATGCTGCAGGTAAAAAAAATTCCGCACAATGTATTGAACGCAAAACAACATGCTCGTGAAGCTCAGATTGTAACGGAAGCCGGACTTGCCGGAAATGTAACCATCGCTACCAACATGGCGGGCCGTGGTACGGATATTAAACTAGGTCCAGGTGTAAAAGAAGCGGGTGGCTTAGCCATTCTGGGTACCGAGCGTCATGATAGTCGTCGCGTAGATCGTCAGCTGCGTGGGCGTGCAGGCCGTCAGGGTGATCCGGGTTCTTCTCAGTTTTATGTATCCCTCGAAGACGATTTGATGCGTATGTTTGGAAGTGACCGTATTGCGGGCATGATGGATAAGCTCGGCTACAAAGAAGGAGAAGTGATCCAGCACAGCATGATCACCAAATCCATAGAAAGAGCACAAAAGAAAGTAGAAGAAAACAATTTCGGTATTCGTAAGCGCTTATTGGAATACGATGATGTGATGAATAAACAAAGATCCGCCATCTACACAAGACGCAATCATGCATTAAGCGGTGAAAGATTAGCACTAGATGTTGATAATGCTTTTTATTCCGTAGCAGAAAGTCTGATCCCCTCCTTTCAGGAACAAAATGATTATGAAGGTTTCAAACTGGCTTGCATTCTTCACTTTGGAATCGACACCCAAATTGAACCCGATAATTTTGCAAAAGCAGATGTAAATATTGTTGCAGAACAATTATATACAGAAGCTAAAAATTCCTACCTGCAAAAATTGGAAAACATCAAAAAGGAAGCCATCCCTGTTTTTCAAAATATCATGGTGTCACAAGGAAGAGGCATAGAAAATGTATTTGTTCCATTCACGGATAATAAAAAAGCTTTACAGGTATTAGCCAACCTCAATAAAACCATCGACACAAAAGGACAGGAGTTGATACAGGCACTGGAAAGAACGGTAACGCTTGCCTTTATTGATGATGCCTGGAAGGATCATCTACGAGCTATGGATGATCTTAGAACTTCTGTACAGAATGCTACTTACGAACAAAAAGATCCATTGGTCATATATAAAGTAGAGGCCTTTAATCTGTTTGCACAACTCAATAACGAGATCAATAAAAGTATTGTATCCTTCCTCTGTCATGCTTCCATTCATGCCGGACAACAAGGCCAGGCTCAAATCAGAGAAGGTCGTGCTGAAAAAACAGATATGAGCAAGATGAAGCAGCGTAAGGAAGAAATGCAGACAGCAGGTACGGGCGGCCAAGCTCCTGATTATTATGATCCTTCCGAACAGGAAAAGCAAGAACCGGTGAAAGTTGGCCCCAAAATTGGGCGAAATGACCCTTGTCCCTGCGGTAGTGGGAAGAAATATAAAAGCTGCCATGGCAGAGAAGCATGAAACATATAAAACTTTCATCTCAACATCCCGTTATTGTATATTACGGGATGTTTTCTTTTTAAAAGCACTGAATTATTAGTAAGTTTGATTCACTCAATTTTTTTGAATGGCATTAGATAAATCAAGGATCCTCCCCGACTTCCGCTTATCGCCAACAGTTGATCAGGTAGGTATAGAGGAAAGAGCTGCAAGAGTCACCAAAAGAAGTCTGAAAAAAGAAACCAAATTAAACGGTCTCTTACTGGCTTTGAATATGATCGATCTTACTACACTCGAGGGGAAAGATACGCAGGGAAAAGTAAAACAACTTTGTTATAAAGCCATGCATTTGCATGATACTTATCCCGGATTACCAACGGTAGCTGCCGTTTGCGTGTACCCGTCTATGGTAAAAACAGCGAAAACAGCGTTAGGAAATTCGGGTATCAAAGTAGCTTCGGTTGCAACGGCATTTCCAAGCGGACAAGCACCTAAAGATGTAAAAATTAGAGATACAAAATTCGCGGTAGCGGAAGGGGCAGATGAGATTGACATGGTTATCTCGAGAGGAAAATTTTTAGAAGGTGAATACAATTTTGTATTCGACGAAATTGCTTCTATCAAAGAAGCCTGTGGTAATGCCCGACTCAAAGTGATACTCGAAACAGGAGAAATAGGCACTTACGACCAGGTACGCAGAGCAAGCGATATCGCGATGTATGCCGGCGCTGATTTTATCAAAACATCTACCGGCAAGATTAGTCCGGCTGCTACCCTTCCCGTTACTTTGGTAATGCTGGAAGCGATTCGTGATTTTTATTACCAAACAGGAAAGAGAATCGCCATGAAACCTGCAGGAGGTATTTCCAGAGCTAAGTTGGCCTTACATTATCTAGTGATGGTAAAAGAAATTTTAGGAGATGCGTGGATGAATAATGAATGGTTTCGTTTTGGTGCCAGCAGTCTAGCTAACGATCTGCTCATGCAGATCGTAAAGGAAAAGACCGGTGTATATCAAAGTAAGGATTATTTCTCCATCGATTAAATTACGTATTCAAATTAATTCCAAAAATGGCAGTAAAAAAAACAAGCAATACTTTAAAGCTTTCCTTCGATACCAGCCGACAATATGCAGCGGCTCCCGAAAGTGCGAGTATTGCGTCTATTAAGCCCCGTTATGACTTGTTCATCAATGGTGAATTTGTAGCACCTACAGGAAAAAAATATTTCCCTACCATCAACCCGGCCAATGAAGAATCCTTAAGCATGGTTGCAGATGCACAAAAAGCAGATGTTGACAAAGCCGTAAAAGCTGCCAATAATGCCCTCGATAAATACTGGAAGAAAATGTCGGGCAAAGACAGAGCTAAATATTTGTTTCGAATCGCAAGGATGATACAGGAACGGGCAAGAGAGTTTGCCGTCATTGAAACTTTAGACGGAGGGAAACCCATTCGTGAGAGCAGAGATTTTGATGTGCCTACTGCGGCCAATCATTTTTTCTATTATGCAGGATGGGCAGACAAACTGGAATATGCTTTCCCCAACAGAAAAGTAAAGCCGCTCGGTGTAGCCGGACAGATCATTCCATGGAATTTCCCATTGTTAATGGCAGCCTGGAAAATTGCTCCGGCGCTGGCAACCGGCAATACCGTTGTGCTCAAGCCAGCAGAGTCTACCCCACTTACAGCATTAAAGCTAGCAGAGATCATTCAGGAAGCAGATCTGCCTCCAGGTGTAGTGAATATTATTACAGGTGCGGGTAGTACCGGTGCTGCAATTGTTCAACATTCCGATATTCATAAAATTGCTTTTACAGGATCTACAGAAGTTGGTAAGATCATACAACGCACTATTGCAGGATCTTCTAAAAAAGCAACGCTTGAATTAGGCGGAAAAGCAGCAAACATCATTTTTGAAGATGCGCCATTGGATCAAGCAGTTGAAGGTGTTATCAATGGTATCTTTTTTAATCAGGGACATGTTTGTTGCGCAGGATCCAGATTATTTGTACAGGAATCCGTGTATAAAACTGTTGTAAGAAAATTAAAAGATCGTCTGGAATCTTTGATCGTAGGCGATCCGATGGATAAGAATACCGATATCGGCGCGATCAATTCCAAACAACAATTGCAAACAATACATAAGTATATTCAGATCGGACAAAATGAAGGAGCAGAAATGCATCAAAGCAGTTGCGCAATTCCCAAAAAAGGATTTTTTTGCAGACCTACTTTATTTACAAACGTAGCGCAATCAAGCCGCATTGCTCAGGAAGAAATTTTTGGGCCGGTGCTTACAATTCAAACTTTCAGAACGGTTGAAGAAGTCATTGAAAAAGCCAACAACACTGCGTATGGATTATCGGCCGGTGTATGGACAGATAAAGGATCCAAAATATTCAATCTGACTTCACAGCTAAAAGCAGGAGTAGTATGGGCCAACACTTACAACAAATTCGATCCCGCTTCTCCATTTGGAGGATATAAAGAAAGTGGATTCGGGAGGGAAGGCGGACTGCATGGTCTTTCAGCTTATGTAGAATTAAT
>CAZZJD010000052.1:0-8979 GCA_964654305.1 uncultured Chitinophagaceae bacterium | reverse complement strand
GTCTTTATTCCCCCTCTTATTGTTTATTTTTGCCAACATTTGTTAGTCAATCAATTGTTGCTATGAATACTATTGCTTCGGAGAAAGTAAGGATCGTTACGGCTGCTTCTTTATTTGATGGTCACGATGCGGCCATCAACATCATGCGTCGAATCATGCAAAGCATGGGCGCGGAGATTATCCACCTCGGTCATAACCGAAGCGTTCATGAAATCGTCGAAGCTGCGATCGAAGAAGATGCACATGGCATCGCTATCACTTCCTATCAAGGCGGACATGTTGAATTCTTTAAATACATGAAAGACCTGCTCGCAGAAAACGGCTGTGGTCATATTAAAATATTCGGTGGCGGTGGCGGAACAATTCTTCCGACTGAAATCGATGAACTCCATGCATACGGTATTACACGGATCTACTCTCCAGATGATGGAAGAAAATTGGGACTTGAAGGAATGATTCAGGATGTAATTGATCGTTGTAAAGAAAATGCGGCATCCATCATTGAAAAACCTGCGCACTGGAACGGTAAACTTCCTTTAGGTGAAACAAAAGATATCAGAAGAATCGCGCGCGCAATCACTTGCGCCGAACTAGGCATCTCCTATGAACAGTTGATGCAGGAAATCAATAAATCAAACGGACAAACAAAAATTCCGGTATTAGGAATCACAGGTACGGGTGGTGCCGGAAAATCTTCGGTAACCGATGAGATTGTAAGAAGATTCATACATACGTATTCCGATAAAACGATTGCGGTAATCTCCGTTGATCCGTCCAAGAAAAAAACAGGAGGAGCTTTACTAGGCGACCGTATCCGCATGAACTCGATCTCTCATCCGCGCGTATATATGCGGAGTCTGGCTACCCGCGAAAGCGATAAGGCCCTCAGCGCGTATGTTCAGGAAGCCATCGATGTATGCAAAGCCGCTGCTTTTGATTTTATCATTCTTGAAAGTGCGGGTGTCGGCCAAAGTGATGCGTCTATCCTCGAATATTGTGATCTGAGTTTATACGTGATGACGCCCGAATACGGCGCCGCCTCTCAGCTGGAAAAGATCAATATGCTGGATTATGCCGATGTCATCGCTATCAACAAATTTGATAAAGCGGGCGCATTGGATGCTATTGCTGATGTAAGAAAACAATACAAGCGCAATCATAAACTTTTCAGCGCTGCCGATAATGAATTACCCATCATTGGCACGATCGCTTCTCAATTCAATGATGCAGGTATCAACGAGTTGTTTCAGCAACTGATTCTTAAAGTAGAAACCAAAACAGAAGTAAAGTTTGGCGGACAAGAATCGATTCAACATAAAGACACCGTCAGCAAATCATTAATCATACCGCCGGCAAGAGTGCGCTATCTCAGCGAGATTGCCGACACTGTGAAAGAATATAATGAACTGGTAGAAGAACAGGCGCGCATCGCTTCAAAGATCTATCAGCTGCAGGGTGCGAAAGAAACATTACAAAAGACAAATACCGGTGCTGATTTATTAAGCATCATCGATCAGCAAATCACTTCGCTCATTGAACAACAGACACCTGTAGCCAAAAAACTTACAAATCACTGGCCTGATAAAGTAAAAGCCTATCAGGCAGATCACTACGAATATAAAGTAAGAGACAAAATCATCAAACAACCAATGTTTACCACAAGCCTGAGTGGTACACGCATACCGAAAGTTGTTTTACCAAAATACAATGACTGGGGTGATTTACTCAAATGGCAGGCACAGGAAAACGTACCGGGAAGTTTTCCATTCACTGCAGGTGTATTTCCTTTGAAACGCGAAGGAGAAGACCCTACCAGAATGTTTGCCGGTGAAGGCGGACCCGAGCGTACCAACAAACGCTTTCACTATGTTTCTTTAGGTCAGCCTGCCCATCGTTTATCAACAGCTTTCGACAGCGTTACATTATACGGCGAAGATCCGGCACATCGCCCAGACATTTATGGTAAAGTAGGTAACAGTGGGGTAAGCATTGCGAATGTAGATGATGCCAAAAAATTATACAGCGGCTTTGATCTCTGCGATCCTAAAACATCGGTGAGCATGACGATCAATGGTCCGGCTCCGATGCTGCTGGCCTTCTTTATGAATGCTGCCATAGATCAGCAATGCGAAAAATGGTTAGAAAAAGAAGGGAAGTGGTCTTTGGCAGAAGAAGCTTTCGAAAAAAAATACGGAAAAGGTGCAAGACCGAAATATAATAACACCTCATTCCCCAATAGTTTACCGGAAGGCAATAATGGCCTAGGGTTGAAATTACTCGGACTGAGTGGTGATGAAGTTTTACCGGCTGATGCTTATGAAGAATGCAGAACCCGTGCGCTGCAACAGGTAAGAGGAACGGTGCAGGCGGATATCTTAAAAGAAGATCAGGCACAAAACACCTGTATCTTCTCAACCGAGTTTGCATTGAAATTAATGGGAGATGTGCAGCAGTACTTCATTGAGCAAAATGTCCGCAACTTCTACAGCGTAAGTATCAGTGGCTATCATATTGCAGAAGCAGGTGCTAATCCAATTACTCAATTGGCATTCACCCTCGCCAACGGATTTACTTATGTTGAGTATTATCTCAGTCGTGGCATGAACATCGACGACTTCGCGCCAAATCTCTCTTTCTTCTTTAGTAATGGCATGGATCCCGAATACAGTGTGATTGGTCGTGTTGCGAGGAGAATCTGGGCAAAAGCGATGAAGTATAAATACAAAGCCAACAAGCGCAGTCAGATGCTGAAATATCATATTCAGACATCAGGAAGAAGTTTGCATGCTCAGGAGATCGACTTCAATGATATCCGTACGACCTTACAGGCATTATATGCGATCTATGATAACTGTAATTCACTACACACAAATGCGTACGATGAAGCCATCACCACACCTACAGAAGAAA
Organism: uncultured Chitinophagaceae bacterium; assembly: GCA_964654305.1. Taxonomy (GTDB): domain Bacteria; phylum Bacteroidota; class Bacteroidia; order Chitinophagales; family Chitinophagaceae; genus Lacibacter. The sequence continues at coordinate 6,069 of CAZZJD010000052.1, read as the reverse complement.
GTGTACGTCGAGCCATGGCAATTCAGTTGATCATCAATCGTGAGTTAGGTACCGCCAAAAACGAAAACCCAAATCAAGGATCATTCCTGATTGAAGAGTTGACCGACTTGGTGGAAGATGCCGTTATGAATGAATTTAACCGCATTACAGAACGCGGTGGCGTACTGGGATCTATGGAAAGAATGTATCAGCGAAATAAAATTCAGGAAGAAAGTTTATACTACGAACATCAGAAACATACGGGCGAATTACCGATCGTTGGGGTGAATACCTTCCTTAATAAGAATGGAAGTCCGACAACTATTCCAGGCGAAGTGATCAGAAGTACCACCGAAGAAAAAGAACAGCAAATCAGCAATCTTCAGGCCTTCTGGAAGCGTAACGAAAACCGAAGTGCCGATGAATTGAAGAAGCTGAAAGAAACCGCTGTTTCCAATGGAAACATCTTTGCACAACTAATGGAAACGGTTAAATATTGTTCATTGGGACAAATAACCAATGCGCTTTATGAGGTAGGCGGACAATACAGAAGAAATATGTAGTAATTTGCGTTGTAATGATTTCATAAATGACCTCATACAACACCGAAGAAATATTAATTCGTTTATTACTGAGAAGATTTAACATCCCATCCTGTGACTATACAGGGATGAAAGTGTTGTCGGGCATCATCCTTCGCGATTTTGGTGAAAAAATTTCTGTCAATACACTCGCACGTATAGCAGGGCTTAGAGCGGATGCTCGAACCCCTTATTTACATACCCTTGACATTCTAGCTAAGGCAGGCCAATTCTATACATATAAGCAATTTGAACAGTTTGTTGAAACAAAATCAAAACTCAAGCTTACAGATTCCAGATCCATATTCAATCCTTTTATAGCTGTATATACTAAAGAAGCAACTACTAATGGAGATATTGTTTTTTTAAAAAAATTATTACTCCATATCGAAAAATATGGTTGTTCGCCGGAAGAGACCTATGCAATCTCCTTTGCAATTGTACAAGGGATGAGAGCCAATAAAAATCCTGATCCAGTCATTAATGTTCTGGTGAAGTCGACTGTGGCACTAGATCTATTTTTTGAAACATACATAGACCGAGATTATTTTACTGGTTACTATGGTAAAGCGATGGTTTCTATTGCAGCAAAAACCAAAGAAACAGACCGGCTCTATTTGCTTTCAAATGCCATAGCACTTCACTATGAAAAGGAAATGGGAAATCTCAACGCCTACAAAAAAAGAGGAAAAAAGCTGGCAGCACTTGATGATTCATGTATTGACAAAATGCTAAAGGCAAGGTGGGTCTATCCGCTTGCCCGATGGATGGGAGTAACTTCAGAATTTCTTTACGAGCAAGGAATGAAAAACGAAGGAGATAGAGTGATTGAAAAAATGATGTATTGTTGTGGTCAATTAACGCCCGACGAACAAATGATCTTACTGAGCGAAACATCATCTTCTTCTAAATATTTGGATCTGCCGGTATATAAAAAGATTGTAAAAATATATGAGAAGAATAAAGATAAAATTGTACTCGATTTCGACAGTCTTATTAATGCGGGTTTAAATTTTATGCTTGTTGATAAAAGCAAGGATCTGCTATCACCAAAACAAGTTGAAGAATATATGACGAGATATCCACTCCAATTCAGCATGAATAAAAATACGATTCGGAAAAAAGCAAAAACAATATTCCGATGAATCTGATCAATAGTGGGTATCTATATTTTTACGCGGGTGCTTTCTTTTTTTATTTTGCAGATATTCTTCAGAAAAAAACCTCTACTAACAGATGGACCTGGGGTTATTTAACGATCCGTTCTGCTTATACTTTTGTGATTGCTTTGGCAGGTGCATTCTTCGTTGCCGGCGTAGACAAATTTCCCGACAATGTCAGTTTAATATCTATAATTGGTTGCTCTGTGCTCTGTGGTGGCGGATTATTTTTTTACATAAAAGCCGTTAACCTCCTTCACTTCTCTAATGCAGGATCCTTATATATTGTGGGGAATGTAGTTCAACACCTTATCGGTATAACCTTATTGAATGAAAGTTTTAGGCAGCTGGATATCCCCGCTCTTTTACTTATGAGCTTTGGGTGTATTTATCAGCTCTTTTCTTCGAAGAATCATAAGGGAGCGGCGGCAGTTTTAATTAGTACACTCTGCTGGTCGGTGGGCTATACCTTACTTTCCTTTCCATTAAAAAATTCAAATGTATACTGGAGTGTTCCGATCATGGAAGCAACGATTCTGATAATCTGTTTTCTGATAACCATATTAAGTAAAGAAAAGCACATAGCTGATCTAACAGTATTAAAAGATAAACGACTGATTCCATCTTTTCTACTAATAGGAGTGCTGATCAGTCTGGCATCATATTTCAATAATGTAACCTATGGAAATATTCCTGTTTCTGTCATCAGTATCCTTCAGCTTTCACTCTTCCCCTTGACCTTTATCTTGAGTATGAAGATTTTTCGTGAAAAACTATCGAAAATCGAATGGATCAGTTTTGCAACTGGTTTTACTGGCTTCAGTATGTATGTGTTGAGCCGAATCTAATTTGAGATTTTGATCATCATTTATTATCTTTATTATCCTTCTTAAGAAAGACCAATTTTACCTGCGCTACCAACATTTATTTATTATTAATTTTTGATTTATGCAAAAGCTAGAAAAATTTTTGCTGACTTTTATTTTCAGCATATTTATTACATGCATTGTTAGTGCTCAGAACTTTGTAGGAAATGCCCATGTGAATGGAGGTGGTACCGGTGTTGAGTTCGGTAAAAAATCCACCTTTGTTTTCAATGCTGTTCAAACAGACGAAGGTGTTATTGGTCACCTCGTTTATCATCTTCGCGCATTTAATGTCTCTTTTCAAATGAGCCTCGATTGTATGGAGATTCGCGGCAACCGCGCTACTCTTAGCGGAACCGTTAATAGTATTAGTGGCGACAATATACCCTCTTACATATTCCCAGGTAGTCGCGCATCTTTTACCATAGAAGATAATGGCAACGGCAGAAACAGAGACCGCATTAGCGATGTTGTGTTCGGCGCAAGATGTATTGACGATCTGGACACCTACATAGCTGTACAAGGTAATATCAGCATCCGATAATAATTTCACAACTAATCGTCTGTTGAATTAAACAAAAGCACAGGGCTTGCGAGTTCTGTTCTTATTTTGCATCCGGAAACTAACTGCGATGCAACCGTTAAAAGAAGGTATAGATTTTTATTATGATAACAACGGGTATATGGTGTTTACAGAACACTATCACCTGGAGAAGGGATACTGTTGCGGTCATGGTTGTTTACATTGCCCTTTTGATTTTGAAAATGTACCTCCTACCCGAAGAGCATTATTGTTGAAAGAAAGAAAAAATGCCCCCAAAGAAAAAACAGATAAGAAAGGCTGAGCCGCTAAAAGAATCGCTCCCTAAAGAATACTCTTTTTTTAATAATGTGTATGATGTAGTTCGGCTCATCCCTAAAGGACGGGTAACCAGCTATGGCGCAATCGCAAATTATCTGGGAACCAAGCTTTCTGCCCGTATGGTAGGATGGGCAATGAATGCTTCTCATCAGGCCTTACCTTCTGTGCCGGCTCACCGGGTAGTGAATCGAAACGGAATGCTTACAGGAAAACACCATTTTGCCAGCCCAACACTAATGGAAGAATTGTTATTGAAAGAAGATGTATCTGTGCTGAAAGATCAAATCATTGACTTCGAAAAAAAGTTCTGGGATCCAGCAAAAGAGCTGGAGAATTATTTTTAGCCCCAGTATCATTACCTGTTCAGTCAGCAGATAAATGGAGGTCTGCCCGCATATTTTAGCTTAAAAAATGATAGCGGACAATAACACCAATGCGGATGCTTTTAATAATAAAATGGAGAATCCACCTTTGATAAACTCAAAGAAAGAAAGAAATACACCCAACGAAACGCTAACACAGATGAAAGTTTTCCTAGACCTGTTGTTGAAAGAAATAGACAAAGACCTCCAATCTGATAATAAAAAAAATCATAAAATATGAATGAACAAAACAATAATAAATCAGAAAGAGAAGAAGGTAAAGTTTATATTTTTAAGAAACATTATCAGATCTCTCCAGCGCTGTTGTCTTCACTTAAAAAAGACGAGGAAAATGAAGGTGCTACTATGATACATTGTCACTATGTTTCATCAGAAAAATATAAAAACGGCGGATGGATAAATATTGCAGAAACTACATTTATAATGAACCAGGAAGACCACTCAATGCTTCCTTTGATTCAGGCCAACAATATTCCCATTAGTCCGGATAAGCATTATTTTAAACGAGCAAATGAAAAATTTGTTTTCACCTTGTTTTTCCCCATACTTCCCGATAGCTGGAAAACATTCTCACTGTTTGAAGTTACCAAAGAGCCTTCTCCTGTTATCATTCATGAAATAGAACGAAACAAAACAGGAATTTATAATGTAAGAATAATATAGATAATATCATAGGATATGATCAAAACATTCGTGTTGAATAATTATCAACGAAAACAGATTATTACTGTTAAGAATAATTTTGAATATTTACACCTGATCTCTTATTACCATAATCTAGAGAACCAATCCGACTACTCCTACTTTACCATTAACTGGCCGATAATTGAATCAGGAAAAAAAATCTCTCAATATTTTAATTTTTTCATTCAATCAGCTCCCATTGCTTCAAATCATGAACGAAGAGATGTATTCCGTATGCTCCGTAGATATTACAAAGAAGACGCACCGTTTACACAAATAGAATTACAATTGCAAAGATCTTTTTTGTCTGATGGAAGCTCATTATACGTAACACTTGATCTTCCGGATTAAATTGAAAAGATTAGATTTTGTTTTTGAAAAGATATTAACTTTAAGTTATGCCGCTTACAAAATACGCCCTCGCCCGATATCGGATTATCGATAATTGTTTAAGAAACAAAAGAAAACCATATCCGACATTAGAGGATTTGGCTGATGCCTGTTACAGATCACTAGAGAAAGAGATTTCTACCTCTACGATAGAAAAAGATCTGGCCGCAATGAAAAACGGCGCGCCCGAAGGCGCGCCTGCCCCTATCGTATATAGTAAACAAAACAAGGGATATTTCTATGCTGAACAGGGATTTACCATAAACGATATTCAACTCGATCAGGAAGAATGGGAAGCCCTCTCTTATGCCTCAAATCTATTATATCAGTATAAAGAAGTGCCCGTATTCAATAATTTCAGAGAAGCTATAGAAAAAATTCATTGCCGATTCAACATTCCCTTCGATCATAAGGATCCCGATTTTAACGCCAGTATTCAATTTGAAAAAAGCAATTCATGTAAAGGATACGAATGGCTGACAGATATCTATCCCGCCCTTAAAGAACGATACCTCTTAGAGCTTACTTATGAAAATATTTATAAAGATGAAGTAAAGTCTTACCAAATAACACCCTATTTGCTAAAAGAACATCGCAACAGATGGTATGTCATAGGATGGGAAACCGAAAGAAACGATTATCTCACTTTTGCTCTCGACCGTATTAGCAAAATTAATGTCATCCACAAAAAACAAAAAAGAAGATTTGACTTCAACGCGGATCTGTTCCTGCAAAATACCATCGGTATTATGGAGGGAGACGGGAAGGCAGCCTTGATCGAACTAGAATTAATGAATCCGATAGACAAACTAGTACTGCTTGAACCCCTTCATCCTTCTCAAAAAACAATTAAACAAACTAAAAGTTATTCTGTCATTCAGTTTCAGGCCAATATCAATCCTGAGTTACATAGTAAGATTCTATCGCTTGGAAAATTTTGTAAAGTCAGAAAGCCGACCGCATTAAAAGATTCTATTAAGGATCACTTAATGCAAATGTTACAAAACAACAAGTAAGCACATTGTTTTAAAAAATTTTAAAAATAAAGCGCCTCAAAATCTTCCTTCGGCGACTCCGTCATAATAATTCTTTCCAGACTAATTTGCGAACTGCGAATGAATAAACCCGGTTCTACATAATAACCGAAATATGATCCCATATCTG
>CAZZJD010000051.1:0-9041 GCA_964654305.1 uncultured Chitinophagaceae bacterium | reverse complement strand
ATTCATTCAGTTGATTATTCGAAGAATCTGCAATGGGAATACCCGGCTGCTTAAAAGTTTTGTATTCATCATCAGACAATTGAAGAAATGAAGGCAGCTGACTAAAAGGTACGCCGATGCCACTGACAGAGAAACTTAAAAAGCGCGCCTTCTGCTCATTGGTTAGAGGGATCTTTTTTTGTCTTTCAATCACCCCCAACATATTGACTACCCTTTCTTTAGCATCTTCGTCTGTACTGAAACTAATGAAACAGCGCCCTTCCTTATCAAAGGTCACCTTAAACGCGTCTTTATCAGACACATTCTCTGAAGAGACTGACTTAGGATTCTGGATATTCACCAATTCTGGTGGCTTAAATTTTGTTGCCAGCATGAAAAAGGAAAGTATCAGAAAGGATACGTCCACAAAAGCGGTCATATCCACCCAGGTACTCTTTTTTTGTATTTGAACTTTTGGCATAATTTAAAAATTTGATTGATCCATAATTTCAAAATAACGCAACCTCATTACTTGTATTGGGTAGCAAAACTTTGCGTTAATGTGAAGCTGGATTCATCAATGCCATAAGTTATTGAATCAATCTTCGTAGTAAACACATTATACATGATCAACGCGAAAGATGAAGTAGCAATACCTAAAGCCGTATTATAAAGCGCTTCCGAGATACCTACCGCAAGCTGTGAAGCATCTCCACCTGCACCTTCATCTCCTAAAGCAGCGAATGAACGAATCATACCCAACACTGTTCCCAAAAGGGCAATCAAAGTACCCAGAGAAGTGATCGTAGAAAGAAATACCATGTTTTGTTGTAACATAGGTAATTCAAGCGCAGTAGCCTCTTCAACTTCTTTCTGAATCGCCATTACTTTTTGCTCCGTGTCCAGTGAACCTTCCGTAGTCATTTCCTTGTATTTTTTCAAACCGGCTTTCATAACGTTGCCCACTGAACCTTGCTGCTTATCACAAGCGGCTAATGCTGCGTCAATGTTTTTACTGGCCAGATGAAACTGGATATTTTTAACGAAGCCGGATACATTACCTGCACCTAAAGCTTTTTTAATGGTAAGGTAACGTTCAATAGAAAAAGACACTACCATTAAAAACAATCCGATCAAAAAAGGTACAATAATACCCCCTTCATATATTGCGTTGAGAGCGCCTTTAGGCTTATGATGTTTAGGCCAAAAAATCCCCTCTGTATCCGGTTCTTTAAACCCTGATGCATTACCTAATACAAAGCGCCAGAGAATATATCCCACCACAATACAAGCGATTGGCGCTAACCATGAAATCAAATTTGATTTTTGTTGATGTTGACCTGCTTTCAATTCAGCCATGACAATTGATTTTAAATGTTAAACGGTTATTCTTTAATAAATTTTATTTGCCGGATAAAAACCTATTGGCAATTCCCTTTTTTAAAAGGTGGCACAATTTATGAAAAAATTGATTCTATTTATCAAACTCTACCTGAAATTAAAAAACAAGTAACATTTCCTGTATCCATGTGTAATATATCTAATTAAGTACATACATTTATTTGCACGGTACGACTTAAATTAAGATTATGAAAAGATTACATTTCATTTGCCCATTGCTTGTATTTGGCCTTTTGCTTTCAAACCTCCCCACAAAGGCGCAAAAAAAATCAGGGAATAAAGACACTACAACCGCTTATGGCAGCAATGCTTCTACTAGTGCGGGGTCCAAATCAGGCCCCAAACCTTTTAAAGAAGTAATTACTGAAAAAGCCTTAACAGACCAGGGCCTACTGACTGTTCACAAATTAGAAGACAAATGGTTTTGGGAAATTACGGATTCTATTCTGGGAAGAGATATACTAGTCGTATCGCGATTGTCCAAGTCTGGTGCCGGGCTTGCCAATGGATTTACCGGTTATGCCGGAGATATCATCAATAATAACGTTATCCGCTTTGAAACGGGTCCTAACAACAAAATATTCCTTAAAAGAATTTCTTACGACCAGCGCGGATCTGATGAAAACGGCATGTATAAAGCAGTGGTCAATTCCAACCTCCAGCCTATTATGCAATCCTTTGATGTGAAGGCTTTCGGAAAGGACTCCTCAGCTCCCAAATCTTATATCATAGAAATTACAGAATTCCTTAATGGCGATAATGAGGTATTATTCTTTAATCCAAGGGTAAAAAGCATGATGCAAATTGGAGGACAACAGTCTGACAAATCCTACATTGTTTCTGCCAAATCATATCCCATGAACCTGGAAGTAAAAACAGTTAAGACCTATGGTAAGAGCGGAGGCGGTGCCAACCCCACTCTAAATTTCGGGCCCTCAGCCTTTACGCTGGAGATCAATAGTTCTATGGTCTTACTTCCGAAAATACCCTCCCGAGCCAGATATTTCGATCCGAGGGTGGGCTATTTCACGCGCGACTACACCGATTTTGATGCAAATCCGCAAGGAGTAAAAGAAATCCAGATGGCAGTAAGGTGGAAACTGGAACCTAAACCTGAAGATGTAGAAAAATATAAAAAAGGAATCCTGGTAGAACCCCAAAAACCAATCATCTATTATATCGATCCTGCCACACCCAAAAAATGGATCCCCTATTTAATACAAGGTGTGAACGACTGGCAAGTGGCGTTTGAAAAAGCAGGATTTAAAAATGCCATCATGGGTAAGTTGGCCCCTACGCCTGAAGAAGACAGCACCTGGAGTCTGGAAGATGCACGTTTCAGCGCTATCGTGTATAAGCCTTCAGAAGTGCAGAACGCGAGTGGCCCAAACGTACATGACCCCCGTAGCGGAGAGATTATGGAGAGCCATATCAATTGGTATCATAATGTAATGGAGTTGTTAAGAAACTGGTACTTTATTCAGGTATCTCCTACCGATTCGGGAGCCAGAAAAATGGTATTTGATGATCAACTTATGGGCGAACTCATCCGCTTTGTTTCCGCCCACGAAGTAGGACATACCCTGGGACTAAGACATAATTTCGGATCCTCATCCACAGTGCCGGTGGACAGTTTACGGAATAAACAATGGGTAGAGAAGAACGGTCATACCCCTTCTATCATGGACTATGCCCGTTTTAATTATGTTGCACAACCTGAAGATAAAATCAGCAGAACCGGATTATTCCCTCGCATAGGCGACTATGATATGTGGGCCATTGAATGGGGGTATAGATGGATGCCCGAATACGTCAATGCAGAAAAAGAAGCAGCTGCCTTGCAACAGATCACTACAGAAAGATTAAAGAATAAAAGATTATGGTTTGGAACAGAAACAAATCCGGATGATCCAAGATCACAGAATGAAGATCTGGGTGACAATGCCATGAAAGCAGGTGTCTATGGCATAAAAAATCTTCAACGTATCATCCCCAATCTTGTTGAATGGACAAAAAAGCCCAACGAAAGTTATGAACTACTACTAGAGATGTATAACCAGGTCGTATCTCAATTTGGCCGCTATCTGGGACATGTTGTCAAAAATATTGGTGGTATCTACGAGACGCCTAGAATGAATGATCAAGCTGGATCGATTTATGAATTCACGCCGAAAAAAACGCAACAGGAAGCCGTGAGATTTTTACAGCAGCAACTATTTAACACCCCTAAATGGCTGATCAATCAGGAGATCTATAACAAAACAGGAGCCTCCGGACTGGCTATCATCAGCAACAGACAAGAAAGTATTTTGAGTCGCTTGATCAATACCAATACACTGCATAAGCTTTTTGAAATGGAGTCTCAGATGGGTAATGAAGCCTATAAAGCTACAGAGTTAATGAATGAATTGAAATCGAGCATATTCAATGAGCTGCCTCGTCGAACGTCCATTGATATATATAGGAGAAATCTACAAAAGATCTATGTTGAAAAATTGATCGGGCTTTTACCATCCGCCTCATCTACATCCACATCCGGCGCATTTAGTTTTATGATTCAGAGTGGACCCGTTTTATCCGGCAAAAATTCTGATGTATATTCTTTGGCGAAAGGCAATCTTCGTAACTTAAGATCTGAAATAAATACAACACTGCCTGCTGTAACAGATAGCATGACACGTATGCATTTGCAGGATCTTAGTGATCGAATTACACAAGCGCTGGAGCCGAAATGATATAACGATGTATATTTTTTACATAGCCAGGGATTTAAATCCCTGGCTATGATTTTTCAAATAAACTTTAATTTTAAAATTAAGTTATGAATAAGTTACTTTTCTCCTCCTTAATCCTTCTAATCATGTCTTGTAACAATAATACAATCGAAAAACAAAATTATACTTGGCCGGATGCAAAAGCACCCGTTGCCATGCAGAAAGAACATATGCGCATCATACATGGAGATACCGTGAATGATCCCTATTACTGGTTATATGACTATTTTGGGAAAGGTGCTGACAGCACAAATGTGATCAATTATCTGAAAGCAGAAAACGCATACACAGACACTATGATGGCTGGCACCAAGCCTTTACAGGAAACCTTGTTTAAAGAATTAAAGGCACGTATTAAAGAAAAAGATGAATCAGCCCCTATATTCAATAACGGCTACTACTACTATTCCCGCACAGAAGATGGTAAACAATATTATAAATATTGCAGAAAGAAAAGCAGTCTGGATGCAACTGAAGAGATACTGCTCGATGTAGATCAGATGGCAGAAGGGAAACCCTATTATGCATTAACCGGATTTAATATCAGCGACGACAATAAACTTTTAGCTTTTGGAGTGGATGAAGTTAGCCGTAGACAATACACAATTCGGATTAAAAATCTGGAGACAGGTGAAATTTATCCAGATGCAATTAAAAACACACAGGGAGACCCATGTTTTGCGGCAGACAACAAAACAATTTTCTATACTGCCAATAACCCCAAAACACTTCTGAGCGAAAAGATCAAACGCCATGTACTGGGCACAGATGAATCAAATGATCAACTCGTGTATGAGGAAAAAGATAAAAGCAATTACATCGGCGTGGGTAGAAGTAAAAACAAGGCTTTTATGATGATTCAGTCTCAGGCTATTTTAAACAGCGAAGTAAAATTAATCGATGCGCAAAAGCCCAACTCCCCTTACAAAGTTTTTGCTGCCAGGATCAAGGATGTATTGTATGATGTGTATCCAATGGACGATAAATTTCTTATACGCACCAATCTGAATGCAAAAAACTTCAGGCTGATGGAATGTCCATTAGATAAAACAGATAGTAAATATTGGAAAGAGGTCATACCCAATCGTTCAGAGGTTTTGCTCGGTTATGTAGATGTCTTTAAAGATTCTATTATGATCGAAGAAAGGAAAGACGGTTTAGTTCAATTGCGTATCATCAATAAAAATAATAATGCAGATGATTATATTTCATTTGAAGAACCTGCCTATGCTGCATTTCCCGGTGCCAATCCCGACTACAACTCAAATAAATACCGCTACAACTATGCATCGATGGTAACGCCTAGCAGCACCTATAACTATGATGTGAATACTAAAGAAAAAACACTCTTGAAACAAAAAGAAGTGTTAGGTGGATATGATTCTAAACAATATGTCTCCGAAAGACTAATGGCTACTGCTAAAGATGGCAACAAAATACCCATCAGTATCGTATATAAAAAAGGATTTGAGAAAAATGGGAAATCGCCTCTCCTTCTCTATGGGTACGGTAGTTATGCGATCAGTATGGAGGCAAATTTTAATAGCAATACGATTAGTTTACTGGATCGTGGATTTGCCTACGCTATTGCACATATACGTGGCGGAGAAGAAATGGGCAGACATTGGTATGAAGATGGAAGGCAGATGAAAAAGAAAAATACATTTACCGACTTTATTGATTGTGCTCAATTTCTTATCGATCAGAAGTACACAAGCAAAGACCACCTATTTGCGCAAGGCGGTAGTGCAGGCGGACTATTGATGGGAGCAGTAATCAATATGGCACCTGATATGTGGAAAGGCGTAATCGCACAAGTACCTTTCGTTGATGTTATCAATACGATGCTAGACGAAAACATCCCTTTAACAACGAATGAGTATGATGAATGGGGAAATCCTAATAAAAAGGAAGCATATGATTATATGAAGAGTTATAGCCCCTATGAAAATATTGAAAAGAAGAACTATCCGAATATGTTAGTGACCGCAGGACTCCACGATAGCCAGGTACAATATTTTGAACCTGCTAAATGGGTAGCAAAATTGAGGGCGATGAAGACAGATCAAAATACCCTCCTTTTAAAAACCAATATGGACTATGGTCATGGCGGCGCCAGCGGAAGATTTGACTATCTGAAAGAAGTGGCCCAGAATTATGCGTTTATGTTAGCGTTGGAGGGAATTAAGAATTAACATCGTTTTTCGTCCATCGTTGTTCGTTTTTCGAGTCATAGCCTAATGCAACGTAGGCATCAGAGCATGATATGATGCGAAAATCGAGCAACGAACAACGAGCAACGATTTTCTTCACTCATGCCTCAATGCCATAATGGGATCCAGCTTGGCCGCTTTCATCGCGGGGTATAATCCTGCAGTTAGTCCTGTAACAAAACAAAGGATCACACCTATCATCACCCATAACCATGGGACCACAAAACCGGTACCAAGAAATAGAGAGAACAAATTACCAACAGCCACTCCAAGCAGAATGCCACAAATCGCACCTACCAGGCTTATCAAAATACTTTCCCATAAAAACTGATCTCTGATATTGGAAGAAGTTGCACCAATGGATTTTGACAAACCAATCTCTCTGGTTCTTTCATTCACTGCTACCAACATAATATTCATCAACCCAATGGCCGCACCCAATAAAGTTATAATACCGATTACTAAGGCAGCATACTGCACATACTTCAATGCGCTTTTTAAATTCTCAACCAGACTATCACTTCTGTCAATATAAAAGTTATCGGAATCTTTAAAATGCAGTTTTCTAACAATCCGAAATACACCGGTCGCCTCTCCGATGGCTGCATCAATCATTTTAAAATCATTCACCTTTACTGTCACATTAAAACTGCCACCGTTATTGAAAACGCGGCGCACATTATTGCAGGTTAAGATGACCAGATTATCTAAAGATAAAAAGGAACTGGCGCCTCTGGATTGCATTGTACCAATCACCCGATACTTTAAAGCACCGATTCGAATCATTTTACCAATGGCGTACTCAGGACGAGAACGAAATAATTTATCCACCAGATCTTTTCCAATGATTGCCTGACTGGAACCACTCTCAATGTCATTCATATTAAAATCCCGGCCAGCCTCGATCTGATAGCCACTGTTCACTAAATAATTTTCATCACCGCCAATCACTCGCACATTAGGATTTGTCTTCTTCTCTTCAAAAAAGATCGTTTCGGCGCCACTTGCAAACTTAGATATACTTACTGTGGCCGGGAAATGCAATCTGTCCTTAAACATGTGGGCTTCATCATAAGTGATGAATTTATCGAGGGTGGAAGCGCGCTGCCTGCCACCTTTTCTAGAGACAGACAAATTACTTTTGGGCGGGCCTCCAATTCGAAAATTTCGCTCTTTAAATCGAATGCTAAATGAATTAGCGCCAAGAATCGAAAAGTTCTCATATAAACTTTGATTCATCGCTTCAATGGCAGTAATAATGCCAATCAATGCCATGATTCCAAAAGCAATAATCGCTACAGTAATGCCGGTTCGCAAACGATTACCTCTGATGGTTCGCCATGAAAGAGATAAAATATCCTGAAGTTTCATAAAACTTCCTCAAATTAAGCAACCCGTGAATATCTTTAAAAGAAAATCAATAAACGGTCAGTGCATTGAGGAGCAACTGGTAAGGAAATATACCTAAAAGGATAATAAAGATGGCTGCAATCAATAAGCCTATCTTAAAACTTAAACTGATAGGCGCCTCTAATCCGGATTGTTCAGATGCTGATTTAAAGTACATCGCCTGGATCACTTTGAAATAATAATAGATACTTACAGCAGCAAATACAACTGCTGTAACCACCAGCCATAAATAACCTCCCGCCTTCACTACAGCAGACAGCATGTAATATTTGGCAAAGAAACCACCGGTAAGAGGAATGCCGGCCAATGACATCAAGAATACCGTTAGACAAAAAGCAAGTAATGGATTTTTAGATGCAAAACCATTAAACCCATCATAGGTATAATCTTGCATCTTGGCTAATACTGCAAAAATTCCAATTGTACCTAAGCAATAGGCTACTGTATACAACAACAAACCCATTCGAGACATGTCATTGATTGAATACACGGCCATCAGCATGAACCCCGCCTGTGCGATAGATGAATAAGCAAGCATTCTTTTCACGCTTTGCTGATATACAGCAGTAATATTCCCAATCAGAAGTGTAAGTGCAATAAGTATAGCCAGTACTAACTTCCATTTACTTTGTTCATTGGAAAAGCCATTCATCATTAATTGTGCATATCCCACAAAAGCCGCCATCTTCACTACAGAAGACATAAATGAAGTAAAGGGCGTAGGTGCGCCATCATATACATCCGGTGTCCAGAAATGAAAAGGCGCAGCAGATACCTTGAAAGACATAGCAATCAGAATCAAAGCAAGACCTAACAGACGATATAAGGCCATTGTATTATCTTCCATTACATAGTTCGCTAACTGAAAAGAACCCGTTGCCCCGTATATAAATGCGATACCTAACAAGAGTATACCAGTAGAGAAGGCTCCCATCAAAAAATATTTCAAAGCTGCTTCATTACTTTTCAGATTGCGTTTATCACTCCCCGTTAAAATAAACAAAGGGATAGAAAGGATCTCTATTCCCAGAAACATGATCAATAAATTATTATAGAGTGTTACCAATCCCGCCCCTGCCATCACAAAAAATATGAGGGCAAAATATTCGTAAGGATGTGACCCTACTTTGACAACATCTTTACCACTGACCCACACAAAAAACAGCAAGGCAACGCTGATAATTAAAAGAAATAAAGAACTGAATTTATCATATTCAAGTAAATGATTGAACTGTCTCATACACACACGAGCAGCAGTTCTTCT
>CAZZJD010000050.1:0-9077 GCA_964654305.1 uncultured Chitinophagaceae bacterium | reverse complement strand
GAATAACAAATTCACCCTCTATTGCTTCACCCATTGCCGAATATAGGATTTGTCTGCAGAGAATATAATCCAGTATGTTCCTCTCATTAAACCGCTGATATCAATACCTTCCGGCGATTTGCGCCACATCCCTTGCTGTACAACAGCACCCAGACTGTTTATAACACGATAAGGAACGGTGTTTTTGTTAATAGGTAGATCAGCATACAACATGTTGCTTGCCGGAACCGGATATAATCTGACCGCATTCGAATAATACAGATCATGCGTTGATGTAGTCGATAGATACCCTGAAACATAGGCGCTCATATTCAGCTGATGTAATTGCTGAGGAACCGAGATGCCTAATTGATTAAACGCCTCGTTGGTAATATGATAATTCAACCCATCCTGCGTAGTAATGGCTTCTACCTGATGAAAAGGAAGATTCAGACCAATCTTTCTTTTATTCCCTTCAAAGAAACGATAGCCGGGATAATCATAAAGCAGATATATAAAGGGTTGAAGAGAACTGCTGTATCCACATAATACCAGCAGTCGCCTCGACTCCAAAAAAGTTGCACCCGTTATGAGCCCCTGTACATCAAAAGATGAAATAAACATTGCACTATGGGTGCCGCTTGTTTTAGGAAGCCGATACATACTTGTCTTATTGGTAAGCCATTCTTTTGTGAAAAGATAGATACTGTCTTTGCTTACAATAAACGCCTCACAATCATAATTCGTTTTATTAGTTCCGGTAGCACTGAAGTTTGTTTGCGTCGCATAACTGAATTTGATAGTATCAATAATTAGAGAGGATTGCGTCATACTATTTTTTTTAATGCGGAGAATCTGAAGATTAGTCCGATTACCATTGACATTATTCCCAAAATCACCGACATACAAATAATCCTCATCCTGCGTCATCTCTTCCCAATCGATATTGACCGTACCTGATGCCTGCATAGATTGAAAACTTCCTGCCTGTGAAGGATCAAAAGAATATAGATTAATATCACTAAAATTATTTTGTGTCCAAAGTTTATTATTCATCCAGATCAATCCTGATGTGCCTTTCATCTGAACAGGCAGTGTTGTACTGTTTGCCGCATTCATCGTAGCAGAATTATATGTACAGCTTCCATCATTCATTACCGCTGCGGAATTGTAATTGATAGCCAGAGGATCAGTGCAGCCTTTGATCTGCGCCTGAACATTTACATTGAAAAAAGAAAATGATGGAAAAAGAAGGATATAAATGATTCGACTAAAAAAAGTTTGGCTTATCATGATGCAGGATTATGGCGTATATGAAATATTACGTATCCAAAGGTATTTCCCTCTTAAAATTAATTATCAGTCCATAGGGAGTTACTGCTACAAATCCGCAATAATGCCAAGCGCCACTGATAGTAAACCCTTATTTATGTAAATGGCGTACGAAATAAGTTGGAGGAGATGAAAGCCCGATATACTTTTACATCATGTTACTGAAACAGGTAACAAAATCCAATACCCTAATTAAAAACTGAGCCCGTTTTAAATCCATCCCTACTGAAAACTATGGCTTCCTTACCCAACGAAAACGTAAGAAAGTAAAAAATTAGAAGCCAAAATAAAAACCCTCCTTAACCGGAGGGTTTTGTTTTTTATGCTTTTGTACCATAACATCATAGCCAGGGGTTTAAACCCCTGGCTATGAATAATACTATCTATATACTACTGCTTGATCACTCTCCATACAGAAAGCTCCCCATCCAGCTGTACTCTGATCAGATACACGCCCGGAACATATCGATCTATGTCAAAACGAATCACGCTATCGTTGATAACCTGTTTTTGCTGCAAGACTTTACCACTCATATCCAAAAGCTGAGCCATAACCAGACCGTTTGTGCTGGTACGACTCATCATGATCTGTACGCTTTGTGTAGTCGGATTAGGAAATACAGACATGGTACCGCCTGATCCGTATCGTTTGAGTAATATCACGGATGAATAAGTAAACTTACCATCCTGGTCGAGCATCTTCAAACGATAATAATTGTTTTTATCCAAAGGCTTGCCATCTTCATAGCGATAATGACGCGTTCCGCTGTAATCACCGGCAGCAGCAACCGTGCCGATATCTTTATATTGCAAAGCATCGGCACTTCGCTGTATGATGAAGGAAGCGGTTTGTTCTTCGTTTGCTGTTGTCCAAAGCAAAATATTTTTATCTTTTTCCTGCTCTCCTTTGAACTCCATTAATTTCAATGGAAGCGGAATGAAGATTCCTAAGATAGGAGCATTCGTAGCCCCATCACCCAGAGATCCGGCAAAGGGGTAATACATGGTGATATACGCCCGCGGATTGAATAATATGAGACTATCCGTCTTGTATCCTGCTCCTGCTGCCCCTCTGAATGGCTGAAAAGCTAGTGCCGGACCAAAGGATGTTTCCTGCGAAATAAAACTGTATCCATCACCATCACCTCCTCTGAAGGGTTGAAAAGAAGGTGAGAATGAAAAAGCTGTCTCGTTGCGATCAAAAGCATGTCCGTCTGCTGAACCACCTCGATAAGGTTCGTCCTGAGCAAAGGATACGCTTGCTATAAAAATGACCAATATATTTATAACTATTCTGTGCATGAGTGCGCTTTATTAAGGAATAATAGGAGCTGTTCTGCAACCGCGACCACCATAATTAGTAGCCCTTGCGGCGGCGGCAAATAATCCTCTGTAAGAAACAGAAAGATAAGTAGTGTATCCTGTTTGCTCTAGCCAGCTGCTACCTCTTTGACTGGTTCCAAAAGTGGCGCCGCCTGTAGATCCGGAAGGCCATCCGCTTACATCCGCCTGTCCGGCTGTAGTTAGTGTACCATCTCCATGATTACCTGTGTAGGCAATGCCCGTTGCATCAACGGCCACACACAACTCCCACACATTCCCCGATAATTCCATATTACCATAAAAGCCTGCACCGGATGAAGCTCTGCCTGATGTGGATGTTGCAAATGCGCCTGAACGAAAAGGTCCGAAAGCCGCATTGATATTTCCGTTTGCTACACATAAACCATCTACTGCCACACCATTAAAAACTTCTGTACTGGTTCCTCCATTGGAAAGACTTGTTCTTGTTTTAGCATTGATGATTGTACTTCCCCAGGCACATTCATTCAAAACACGGGCTTGCGTTCCTCTGCAGGCTTTTTCAAATTCCATCTCTGTCATAATTCGTAAACCACTCCAGTCGAGATAAGCAAAGAGATCTCCTTTCCCAATAATGGAAACCGGAATATTTTGTCCGTCATTGGATTCGTTATAGATATTATCATTATCCAGATCACAGCCGAAAACAGCCGGAGATGTATTGTTAGATCCGGCAGTTTGAATTTTGATCACATTATCTGCCATAGTATTAGCACTTGCGGAATACGCTTGAGAATTTAGAGTTGTAGTATTGGGCACCACATCAATACGATTTGCCTGTTGATCATAGGTGAGTGTATTCAGAAAATCCACCCACTGCTCGTTGGTGATTTCATATTTCATAAGGTAGTACGCATTATATCCCATCGGGAAAGCTGCAGGTAATGCCGGACTACTCGTATATAATCCACCCACAGCTATACCGGAACCTTGCTTGGTAGCATCTATGGTTTGTGCAGTGAAATATCCCGAGCTGGGCGGATTACCATCGCCCAACTGAAAACTTGCCTGAGGAATATATACCACCTCTGTTCCAAATACCCTGAAATTGAAATCGCCACTACCCACCAATGGGCCCAGCTTTAAGGTTACGTTGGTCGCGGAAATATTTCCAGCTCCCGCAGCACTGCGACGGATAAACACCCCCATGCTGTCCGAAGCGGGATTGATTTCAAGTATACCTCCGCCTATCGTATGATCTCCGGATAGATTAGAAACCTTAGCATGCTTCCATAAATTGTCGATATTATTTTGATACTTGATAAAGACCCAAACCCCATCCCAGTTATTAGGATACAATGGATTGATATTATTTGTCGTATTCCAACTGTTATCCCACTGAATGGTAAAACTGATATTGGGATATGTTACAGATATATTGGAGATCTGTACATTACTTGGAAACGCTTGTTTGGAAAAGAAGAGAAGACAAAGGACAATGGCTGACCATTTTTTCATAACTGAATTTTTGGATGGTTTGAAAAATTATACAGGTACAAAACTTCTTTATTCCTGCAACCTGAACAATACTGCATTTGCGGTAATTTCTGAATTCAGGTTGTCCTTCTTTGTGTCTCAGTGACTCCGTGTCTTTGTGATAAAAAAGTAATAACACAGAGGCACAAAGGCTCAGAGGCGCAGAGAACACGATCAACGAGAAACGAACAACGATTAATTATATCCAGTTATACTTATGCGCCAGATGAATGGCCTGGGCCTTGGAGTTGATATGAAGTTTTTCGTAAATACGGCTGATATGTGTACGTACTGTTTGCGGACTGATGAATAGTTGATCGGCAATGACGCGATAATTTTTGCCGGCAACAAGCAAACGAAGTAATTCCTGCTCTCTGTCAGAAAGCGTGTCGAGTAATGAAATAGCTGTTTCCTGCTTACCGGCAGCAACCGGCGAAGGGGCTTCCTTCAGCCACTGCAACGTTTTACGGGCAATGGCCGGACTCATCGGTGCACCGTTTTTATGGTAGGCAATATCAATGGCATCCTGTAACATAGCTGCCGCATCATCTTTTAATAGATATCCGGCCGCGCCGGCACGGATAGCATCAAACAATTTGTCATCATCATCAAAAACGGTCAGTACTAAAAATTTGATATGCGGGAATTTTAAGGCAGCAATAGATATGGCTTCGATACCATTCATGACAGGCATATCAATATCCATCAAAACCAGCTCGGGAAGTTCAGCGGCTTTACATTCTTTGAGTTGATGTAAAAAATCTTCTCCGTTTACCGCCTCCATAACAATCTTTACATCCTGTTGCTTCTCCAGTACCTGATGAATATTTTTCCGGTTGATGATTTGATCATCCACTATGGCTATGCGTATCATGGTTGTAAAATTGCATGTTTGTCGTCCATTGTTCAATACAGCAAATGCAGTATTTATGAATTCAGTCAAAAAATTGGACTTATTTTGTAAAGATGAATGTCCGGATAAAATTATATCAAATTATTTTTTTACTGCTGACTAATCATGTTTGGGGGCAGACAGGTCTCTTATATTACAATGTAAACAACGGTCTCTCGCAAAACAGTATCACCTGTATTTATAAAGACAAACAGGGCATTGTCTGGATCGGTACACAGGATGGCCTGAACCGTTTTGACGGGTATCGTTTCCGCATCTATAAACATGATGCGAAAGACACCACTTCCATCAGCGATCAGTTTGTATTGTCGATTCAGGAAGATGGCGGCAATAATCTGATCATTGGCACACGAAACGGGCTTAATCTTTTTGATAAACGCAAAGAGATTTTCTATAATATTTCTCCCGATAAAGAAAAACGTAAAGAGATCCAGTATCATTTTTCACGAATTGAACCACTTATTAATGGTAACCTGATTATTTCAGGACCAGATCATCTTTATGAATGGATCTGGAAAACAAAAAAATTGACCAAACGCACGAATTATTTATTGTCGGCCAACTATTTTTCCGTTTATCAAAATGAATATTTTCAACTCGATCATGAATTCCAGGTATTCCGATCGGATCAGTCATCCGTGCCGGATGTAAATAAAACTACTGCCTACCAGGATCATATTAAACGATTAAATCAGTTCACTGACCGCCAAGGGATGGTATGGATGACGGAACGAATGGATAAAGGAAACACAAAAGTCTCATTTTATGATATTAAAAAAAATGAATGGGTGAGCAGACATGCTTTCATTCCGGGAACCATTCAACACATATATTTTGATAAACAAAATCAAGCCTGGTTGTCAACAAGTAAGGGTATACTAGTTAGCAAGGATCAACAAAATTTTGAACCATTGGAAGTCAATGGAGAATCCGTAAAAGGAGAAGTTCATTGCAGCTATTCAGATGAAGAAGGACTGACATGGATCGGATTTAATAATAACGGTATTGGCTTGTATAAGCCTGAAATCAATGCCTATCATTTATATAAAAGCGCGATCAATAACGACCCGGGCTATGCTTCTCTTCTAATGCCTAATGGTAATATGTGGATGGCAACGTCTAGCGGCTTATATGTTATTAATAAAATGAAGGTTCGGAAAAAAATCAATAATCAATATTGTACGGCACTTACAAATGATAACAAAGGAAATATATGGGTAGGCACAAAAGATGCCGGGATCATTGTACTAAATGATTACAATCAAAAGATACACGAGTTGAATACCGGTAATTCCAATCTTGCAGTCAATCAGATCTTTCACCTACAATTTGACTCGATTAACAACCGAATATTTGCAGCCACACCAAAAGGGCTGTTTGTGTATTCATCAAGTATTAAGCAGTCTCAATTGTTACTAGCTGAAGACAATAAGATTGCTGGTAATTATGTCTTGCACAGCATGCGGGACAAAAAAGGAAATATTTGGGTGGCCAGCAATTTAGGTGTGGATGTATTCGATAAAGATCTGAAAAATATACTACGCCTTCAATCAGAAAACGAATCAAGTCAGATTAAAAAAACCATCATTACGGCTTGTGCAGAAGACAAGGACGGAAACAAATGGATTACTACACTTAGTAGTGGCATATATAAATATGATGGGGAAACACTCCGGCAATTTCACACTGGTAATGGACTCAGCAGCAACTATTGTTATGGTATTGCTATTGATACGACCGATCGGATATGGGTTACTACAACCAATGGGATAAATATTATAGATCCCTTGACAAATAAGATCTCACAACTTACTGAACAGAACGGATTGCCTACCATCGATTATTCAATTGGAAGTTTCCATTTGGAAAAAAACAATAGACTCTATACGGGAAGCCCAGAAGGAATTGTTGAGATCGATCCTGGAAAAGTAATCGTACATGAGAAGTTTTTCAAGCCAATCATCAGCAATGTGTCTGTCAACTATCAATCTGCAGATATCCAATCAGACTACATCCTGTCACCTGGCCAGCATCAGATCTCCTTTGAATTTGTAGCACCCTGTTATATCAATGCTGGAAAACTAATCTATCAGTATCGTATCATGGGTGTTAATAATGAATGGGTTACTGTTCAGTCAGATAACCGGATCATCAACCTCGTAGAATTGCCGTTCAAAAAGATAAGAGTAGAAATCAGAGCTGCCTTTAATAAAGCATTATTAAGCAATGCTCCGCTTACTATCATCACAATACAACGAACGCCTCCTTTATGGAGAAATCCGTTTATGATAATGGCAGAAATCATATTACTTGTAAGTGTATTGGTTTGGCTGATAAAATTTATGTTGAAAAAACGCCTTAATAAAAAAATAAAGGAAGTAGAAATGATGGAATCCATCTATAAAGAAAGGGAACGGATATCACGCGATCTGCACGATCATCTAGGGGCTTATGCGGCCGCTATCAAAAGTAATATTGTGCAGGTTGAAAAGGGAACAAATGAAAATAAAGCACCATTTCATCAGTTAAAAGAAAACGCAGAAGGAATGGTTAGTTCCTTAAGAGAAACCATCTGGGCTTTACAACATGAACAGATCAGCATCACTGCCATTGGCGACCGGTATAAAAATAATGTAAACCGACTCAGTGCCAACTATCCGGATATTAATATTGACATAACAGAAAATATAACTCAAGACCTGGTATTATCTCCCTCGGAAAGCATCCAGCTGGTTCGTATTATGCAAGAAGCTCTTACCAATGCCCTAAAACATTCACACAGCAGCAAAATTCATATTCATATTGAATCAACGGATCAGTTAATCATCACTATTGCCGACAACGGAAAGGGTTTTGACCAGGATGCTGATATCAATGGTTATGGTATTCGAAATATGAAAGAAAGAGCGAAAGAGGCCGGCTTTGATCTATCTATTCAAAGCTCTTCCTCAGGAACTATTCTTTCGATAAAAAAATAAGCATAACGCTGCACCTGAATTATCGTAAACCCTTATTTATCCAAATAGCGTATGAAATAAGTTGCAGACCATAAAATCACGATATACTTTTACATCATGTTACTGAAACAGGTAACAAAATCCAATACCCTAATTAAAAACTGAGCCCGTTTTAAATCCATCCCTACTGAAAACTATGGCTTCCTTACCCAACGAAAACGTAAGAAAGTAAAAAATTAGAAGCCAAAATAAAAACCCTCCGATTGGAGGGTTTTGTTATTTATGCATAGCCAGGGGTTTAAAACCCCTGGCTATGATGAATATTTTTATAACCTAAGTTTCTCCACCGCAGTCTGAGCGGCCAGCTGCCCGGCATCTTTTTTATTATAAGCCTTACCTTCAGCTATTAATTCACCGTCAATAACAACGCCCACCGTAAATAATCTCCTTCCGTTTTCTATGCGTTCATCGAGCGTTTCAAAAGAAAGCGTCTTTCCATTCTTATTAACCCATCCGTATAATTTATTCTTTTGATTGATATCCAGTGATTCCAAATCATCCAGGAAAAGATGGGGAAGAATTATATTACGACTCAACCATTTCTTTGTTTTGTCATAACCCAAATCCAGATAAATAGCACCAATGAGTGCTTCGAGTGTATTGCCAAATATTTGAGAAATTTTGAGTCCATTATCTCCTTTATTATAAAAAGTAATTTTCTTTAGTCCCATCTTCAACGCGATATCATTGAGTGTAGCACGATTCACCATCTTGCTTCGCATCTCCGTTAAAAAACCTTCTCCCTTATACGGATACTTCATAAAAAGATAATCGGCCACCGCAGCACTCAATACGGCATCTCCCAAAAACTCCAAACGCTCATTGTTTTGATCACTTCCCTCTTTAACAGAACGATGACTTAAAGCTGTTTTATATAATGAAACATTACCCGGACGATAGCCTAGTATATTGCGTAACTGACGCTCAAAAGAAGATCGGGTGAAAATATTTAAAAACCAATTCCGCATCCGTGAGTAGTTGGCAGAAAGCAGTCAGCA
>CAZZJD010000049.1:0-9099 GCA_964654305.1 uncultured Chitinophagaceae bacterium | reverse complement strand
ATTGATAATACACTGGCAAATGAAGAAGAACTGAATCAAATAGAAACTGAAGCCAAAGAACAGGTCAGAAAAGAAAAGCAACAGGCGTGGGAAAATTTCCTGAATCCCATCCTGACTCAGGTAAATCAGGTACTCAATCTTTTAGGTCAGACTCAACCTTTGCCCGGGCTGGAAGAAACATTTCAGCAATTAATTCAGGAACTCAGAAGTAACCGTGAGCCGAGTCGCCGCGATGTGATGCGAACTCTATATAAAGGTATTACGCTGATACAAAATAATCACGCGAAAGAAGAAGCGACCAGATTTTATGATACTTTGACCCGCGAAAATAATATCTCTTTTCATGCACATCAACAGGTAGAACATTTTTCAGGTAGTGCTATATCTGTAGCAGAGATCAAAGCTAATTATGAGGAAACACCTCAGGTTATGAACGGATATGAGATTCTGAACAAATATTTTGATCAGCTCTTTACCCGTCGCAATGATGTGCTCGCCTTCGGAGAAGATTTGGGTTTTATTGGTGATGTAAATCAAGGCTTTGCCGGATTGCAGGCCAAGCACGGTTCCAGAAGAATATTTGATACCGGGATTCGCGAACTAACAATCATGGGACAAGGAATTGGCTTGGCATTAAGAGGCTTGAGACCCATTGCCGAGATACAGTATCTTGATTATTTATTATACGGATTACAAACATTATCAGACGATCTTGCTACCCTCCATTATCGTTCAGGGGGGAGACAATCGGCTCCTTTGATCATTCGTACACGTGGACATAGACTTGAAGGTATCTGGCATAGCGGATCACCTTTAGGCATGATCATTAACAGTTTGAGAGGGATTCATATTTGTGTGCCGCGCAACATGGTACAGGCCGCAGGGATGTATAATACATTATTGCAAAGCAATGAACCCGGACTGGTAATTGAATGTTTAAATGGCTATCGCTTAAAAGAAAATCTACCAACGAATCTCGGTGAATTTACCGTTCCTTTAGGGGTACCTGAGATTGTGAGAGAAGGCGAGGACATTACTATTGTATCCTATGGATCAACCTTGCGCATCATAGAAGATGCCGCCAATCATCTGGCCTTATTAGGAATCAGTTGCGAAGTGATCGATGTGCAAACCTTACTCCCTTTTGATCGCAATCATATCATTCTTGGATCATTGAAAAAAACAAACCGCATTATTTTCATTGATGAAGATGTACCCGGAGGTGCGGCTGCTTTTATGTTCAATAAAGTGATGGAAGAGCAAGGCGGTTATCGCTATTTGGATGTAGCCCCACGCACATTAACCGGTACTGATCATCGCCCGGCCTATGGTAGTGATGGTGATTATTTCAGTAAACCCAATGCAGAAGATATTATAAGGGTGATTGGGGAGATGATGAAGGAATGAATCAACCGTTGTTCGTGATTTGTTGTTCGTTGATCGCAAATTTTCGAAAAACGAAAAGCGAGAAACGAAAAACGATCATCACACTGCAAAACTCGTTCCGCAGCCGCAGGTTTTAGAGGCATTCGGATTGGTAAATACAAAACCACGATTATTCAGACCATTATCCCAGTGTACTTCCATGCCTTGGAGATAAAGGCCATGAGCAGGTTCCATCACACAAGGTATTCCTTCAATCTCAAAATGCCGATCGTCTTCCTTGGCATCATCAAACTCGAGTATATAGGACAGGCCGGAGCACCCTCCACCCTTTACCCCAAAACGCAAAACTTTACTGGGCTCTTGAGAGGCATGCAATTTTTTAATCTCATTAATCGCTGTTGTTGTCAATTGTACTGGGGTTGAATATATCGTTTCCATAAGCCAAAATTATGAAATTCAAATAAACTATCCCCCTCCTGCCGATTCAAACTCCTATTTTTGCATGAAGTTTCAATATGGATAATATAACGCTAATATATCTTGCTATTGGCACATTAATATTTGCATTCCTGCTGGGATGGTATATGAAAGTACAGGGAAGAAAAGAATTGGAAGCGGAGCGAAAAGCGGCACAAGTAGAAGCTGTAAACTTAGCAGTACAACCCAAACCCTTTGGCAGCAGCAATCCTGAGATACGCCGTTTACAACTCCAAGCCTACGAAAGATGCATTATATTATGTGAAAGAATGGCTTTCGCATCTCTGCTTGACAGAAGTAATTACAGAAACTCATCTGCTAATCAGCTTAAAAATGAACTTACGCAACTAATCAAACAGGAATATGAATATAACCTCAGTCAGCAGTTATATGTATCTCCTACTGCCTGGGATGGATTAAGCAAACTAAAAGAACAACAGATTTTCATTATTCATCAGATCAGCGGCATACTTCCCAATAATGCCAGCGGGAATGAAATGGCCGGAAAAATTATGGAGTTGTTATCGCATGATGAAAATGCATCACTACAACCCATTGTAGTAAATCTGCTGCGCAGTGAAGCCCGACAACTCATGTATTGATTAAAGATTGCTATATAGAAAATTATGGAAGAGAAAAAAATTGAAACCGATTCAGGTATACCTGTCAAAAAATTATATACGGCTGCTGATACAAACTCAGCTGATAATGAATTGCCTGGGAGTTTCCCTTTTACCAGGGGTGTGCAATCCGATATGTATCGTGGTAAACTCTGGACCATGCGTCAGTACGCAGGATTTTCAACGGCAGAAGAAAGCAATAAGCGATATCATTATTTATTGAGTCAGGGTGTAATGGGACTAAGTGTTGCTTTTGATCTGCCCACTCAAATTGGTTATGACAGCGACCACCCTTTGAGTGAAGGAGAAGTAGGAAAAGTGGGCGTATCGATTAATAGTCTGGACGATATGGAGACCTTATTTAAAGGCATCAAACTGGAAGACGTTTCCACCTCCATGACAATCAATGCTACCGGATTTATATTGCTGGCCTTTTATGTGGCACTTGCAAAAAAGCAGGGAGCAGATCTTAATAAAATATCCGGCACGATACAAAATGATATTTTAAAAGAATATGCGGCAAGGGGCACCTATATCTACCCGCCTCGTCCGAGCATGCGCATCATCACTGATATCTTTGAATGGTGCAGTAAGGAATTGCCTAAATGGAATACCATCTCTATTTCAGGTTATCACATTCGGGAAGCGGGAAGTACAGCGGTACAGGAAGTTGCCTTTACCCTTTCCAACGGTAAGGCATACGTGAAAGCCGCTCTGGAAAAAGGAATGGATATTAATGTTTTTGGGAAAAGACTCTCCTTCTTCTTTAATGCCCATAATAATTTATTTGAGGAAGCGGCGAAGTTCAGAGCAGCCCGTAGAATGTGGGCTAAGATCATGAAAGATTTAGGCGCTACAGACCCTAAAGCTATGATGCTGCGATTTCATACACAGACGGGTGGTAGCACCCTTACTGCACAGCAACCTTTAAATAATATTTCAAGGGTTACCATACAAACGCTGGCCGCTGTAATGGGCGGCACACAATCACTGCATACCAATGGGTATGACGAAGCGTTAAGTCTGCCTACAGAAGAAGCCGCAAGAATTGCCCTACGCACGCAACAGATCGTTGCGTATGAAAGTGGGGTGCCCGACACCGTAGATCCGCTGGCAGGAAGTTATTATGTGGAAAATCTCACTGACGAAATTGAAAAAAGAGCGAACGAGCTCATTGAAAAAATTGATCTGATGGGAGGTAGTGTATCGGCAATAGAACAAGGATTCATTCAGGATGAAATTGCCAGAAGTGCGTATGAATATCAGCGAGCCATTGAAGATGGCAGTAAATGTATCGTAGGAGTCAATAAGTTTCAGATCAAAGAAGAAAATCCTCCAGCTGCATTTAAAATTGATGACAGTATCCGTCAATTACAAATGCAAAAGATACAAGAACTCAAACATCAACGCAATCATGAAAAGGTAAAAATTGTCTTGGGAGAGATTAAACGAAGAGCCATCAGTGGTGAAAATCTCATGCCCGCTGTAATTGAAGCAGTAGAAGAAAAATGTACTTTGGGAGAAATTGCGGATGAACTGCGAGGTATTTTCGGAGAGTACCAGTGAGTGAAAAGTTAGTTTGGAAAGTTTGTAAAGTTCATAAAGTTTATAAAGTTTAAAGAAAGTGCTGAATCATGAGATATAAGATTTTAGAACAAAATCTTTCTACTTCAAGAATTTGAAAAACTTTCTACTAATTTAAAAATATGAAATCCATTTTAGCAGTTATCTTATTTTTTTGCAATACGATCATAAGCAATGCCCAATCCATTGACTCCAAAATCAATCAGGCAGCTGAGAAGATCTTACCTAAAGTGATTGAATGGAGAAGACATATCCATCAAAATCCCGAGTTGGGAAATCGCGAATTCAAAACGATGGCATATATAGCTGCTCATTTACAAAAACTTGGGCTGGAAGTAAAAACAGGAGTTGCCAAAACCGGTGTGGTTGCCTTGCTTAAGGGAAACAAGCCAGGGCCTGTGATTGCCTTGCGCGCAGATATGGATGCCTTACCGATAGAAGAAAGAACAGATATCTCTTTTAAATCAAAAGTAAGAACTCAATATATGGGCGATTCTGTTTCCGTGATGCATGCTTGTGGACATGATACACATGTAGCGGTATTAATGGGTACTGCAGAGGTATTAGCAAGCATGCGTAATGAATTACCGGGTACAGTGAAATTTATTTTCCAGCCGGCGGAAGAAGGTGCTCCTGGTGATGAAGAAGGTGGAGCTGCGTTAATGGTGAAAGAAGGAGTGATGGAGAATCCAAAAGTAGATGCTGTGTTTGGATTGCATATTAACTCAGGACTGGATATCGGAAAGCTTGAATATAAAAGCGGAGCATTCATGGCCAGCGTGGATTGGTTTTATATTACAGTAAAAGGGAAAGGCGCACATGGTGCTGCTCCTTGGAACGGGGTGGACCCAATTATGGTTTCTGCGCAGATCATCAATGGCATCCAGACGATTGTCAGTCGATCTGAGGATCTTACAGAAGCACCCGTTGTGATTACCGTAGGAAAAATCAATGGAGGCGTAAGAGAAAATATTATACCTGAAGAAGTCAAATTCAGCGGCACCATACGCACGCTCAATGAAAGTATACACCAGGATGTATATCAAAAAATTCAACGAACAGCAGAAAATATTGCGAAAGGGTTGGGCGCTGAGGCTATTGTAAGTTTTAAAAGTGTAACAAAAGTAACCTACAATGACCCAGCATTAACTGCAAAATCACTTCCCTCATTGCATAAAGCTGCAGGCAAAGAAAAAGTAGAAGAAAGACGATGGAGCACCGGAGGGGAAGACTTTGCGTTCTATGGAGATAAAGCACCAGCCCTGTTTTTCAATTTAGGCGGAAAGCCTATAGGGGCAGATGCTGCCAAAGAAGGAGGCCATCATACACCCGACTTCTACGTAGATGACAGCAGACTGGATGTGGGAGTAAAAGCGTTTTGTCATTTGGTTTTTGATTATGCAAAAAAGAATTGATCATCGCGTGGCAAAAACCTATTTATCAGTCGGAGATCTTATTGATCTGTACTTTAAACTCAGGCAAAAAGGCGTTTCTTTTTTAAAAGACAAAATTAAATTCTCTCCTGATTCGAGAACAATATCTAAATGGAACGAAGATGAATCAGATTCAAACTTCTGGATCATACCTGAAGTATTGGAAAGATGGAACGAGAAAATTACCGGAGAAAAAAAACTTGGATATGAAGCATATTTTACAAAAAAATATGTCTCAGAAAAAACCGGGCTAAGGCTTTTATCCATTGGATGCGGAAGCGGATCTCGAGAAAGAAATTTCGCGGCATTTCCCCACTATCAGACCATTGAGGGGATCGACTTTGCCGGCGAACAAATCAGACAAGCAAAAGGAATTGCTAAAAATGAAAGATTAGATCAAATCATCTATCATGAAGGTGATTTTCTAAATTACACGTTCCCCCAAAATCAATATGATATTATTCTTTTTAATTCAAGTCTGCACCATTTCAATCATATTGAAGAACTATTGAAAAACAAGGTCATCCCTTTGCTGAAAAAAGACGGATACCTGATTATTTTTGAATTTGTAGGGCCCGACAGGCTACAATGGAAAAAAGAGCAGCTTGATTTTGCAAACAGGCTCCTAAAAGAAATTCCTGATCGATTTAAGTTAAGAAGCCAATCAAATTCAATAAAAAAGAAAATTTATCGGCCAGGACTAATAAGAATGATTTTGAATGACCCCTCAGAGGCAGTTGCTTCAACAAGTATTTTACCGGCTATCCATAAATATTTCAGCGTTGTAGAGGAAAAGAAAATCGGATGGGATATCACACATATATTACTAAAGGATATTGCTCATAATTTTCTAGGGAAAGATGAAGAAACCAAAAAATGGATCAAGTATATTTTTGATAAAGAAGATGAATATCTAAATACATATAAAAGCAGTGATGCTGTTTTTGGCATCTATCAATTGTACTGACGTACCCCAAAGAGTAAACTTCCAACCCGAACCATGTTACTCCCCTCTTTGATAGCAATGGGATAATCTCCGCTCATACCCATAGAAAGAATCTGAAGATCAAGATTGGGGACTGTAACTTTTTTATAGGTTTCAAATGTCTTACGAAGCGAATGAAATTCTTTTTCTACCACATTGCTATCATCCGAGAAAGAAGCCATTCCCATCAACCCCTTAATATTAACAAATTGTAACGGTTCTGATTGTATATGATTGATAAGATCCTTCAACTCTTGCTCATCTAATCCGAATTTTGTCTCCTCTCCTGCTATATAGATCTGAAGTAAAACATTCACCTTTCGATTTATTTTTGATGCTTGTTTTTCGATTTCAATTAATAATCTCAGACTATCTACACTATGAATCAAATGCACAACAGGCAGGATATATTTTACTTTGTTTCGCTGAAGATGCCCGATAAAATGCCAGCGGATATCATTAGGTAATTGCGGGACCTTGTCGGTTAGCTCCTGTACATAATTCTCCCCAAAATCCCGATGCCCGAGATCGTATAATTCTTTAATATCGGATACAGGCTTTGTTTTGGATACGGCAATCAACGTAACACCCTGATTGGATAAATCTTTATGTAAATGAGAATATGCTTGCTGATTGATGGGCATTTCGTGAATACAATAAGTGAAAAGTTAAAACAGAAAAGTCAAAACTAAATACAAAAACATATTTAATGTTCGATCTTTTAGGTTTTAAGTTTAAACTTTTAACTTTTGCTCTACTATTTCAAAATACTCCTGCTAATGACGATCCTTTGTACCTCACTAGTACCTTCATAGATCTGTGTGATCTTGGCATCGCGCATTAGACGCTCAACATGGAATTCTTTCACATAACCATAGCCCCCGTGAATTTGTACCGCTTCAGTTGAAGCCCACATAGCGGTTTCGGAAGCGTATACTTTTGCCATAGAGGAACTTAAGGTATAATCAATATGATTATCTTTTTCCCAGGCAGCTTTTAAACAAAATAAGCGAGAGGCTTCAATTCGGGTTGCCATATCTGCCAGCTTAAACTGAATGGCCTGATGATGCATGATTTCTTTGCCAAATGCTTTTCTTTCCTTGGAATATTTCAGAGATAGTTCATAAGCCCCGGAAGCGATACCAAGGGCCTGAGAAGCAATACCAATACGACCACCGGCTAGCGTCTTCATGGCAAACTTGAATCCAAATCCATCGTCACCGATTCTATTCTCCTTGGGCACCTTTACATCCTGAAAGGATATGCTATGTGTATCACTACCGCGAATACCCATTTTATTTTCTTTGGCACCAACCGTTACACCAGGCCAGCTTTTTTCAACAATAAATGCATTGATTCCTTTACTTCCTTTGGAAGCATCGGTTTGTGCAATTACCAGGTAAACTGATGCAGAAGATCCGTTTGTAATCCAGTTCTTAGTGCCGTTCAGAATATAATGATCACCTTTGTCTTCCGCTGTGGTTCTTTGAGAAGTGGCATCACTACCAGCTTCCGGTTCGCTTAGCAGAAAAGCACCAATATATAAATCTCCATCCTTTTTTCCTTGAGCGAGTGGGGTAAGATATTTTTGCTTCTGTTCTTCGGAACCATATTCCTGCAATCCATAACACACAAGGCTATTATTAACACTCATACAGACAGAGGTACTGGCATCGACTTTGCTGATCTCTTCCATGGCCAATACATAACTAACCGTATCCAGTCCGGATCCTCCATATTCTGGCTTCACCATCATTCCCATAAAACCTAATTCTGCTAATTTAAGCACCTGTTCCTTAGGGAATTTCTGCAGTTCATCGCGTTCTATAACGCCGGGTAAACACTCGTTTTGTGCGAAATCTCTCGCCGCCTGGCGAATCATTTCCTGCTCTTCAGTCAATTGAAAATGCATATTATTTTTGTTTTATATAATAAGTTAGAAACAACTCTAGTGCAAAGAACTGATTATGAGTCAATTTTGCTGCGCAAATATAGGGAGATATGCTAACATTTGTAAGCACAATGTGAATTTTAATTTTCTCGCTTCTTCAATCATAACACAAAAAAAGTATAAAAACAAATAAGTTAAATTCGCCAATAAAATAATTCAAAAAATATATAAAGGCCATATTAAATGGCCACAACAACTATTAAAAATGAAATTTTTATCTATTTTAAATCCCAATACTGAAACTGAGACGAATTTTAATGAAGACAGATTTATATATCTGTCAAACCTGCTATTTGCTTTTTTAATATTGAATATTGGCCCCATTGAGATTAAAGAAATCATTGGATTTGTATTTCTTGCCATATATATTCTATACCATGTAACTTTTCATGCTAGGGATAACAAAAATGCATGGATTAATATAATTTGTTACGGTAGTATTTTTTTGGTCATAATTAGTACAATTTTCACATCCAATATATTCTCAATTTTTAATGTAAGTTCAATAAAAATAATTATGATGAGCGGTATCGTATTTACCTCATCATATTTTTTAATGTTAAATAAATTAAAAAGTAAGTATTTAGAAAATATAGGTCTTGTAATACCTCTAATATGTAATCTATTATTTATTCTTGCCGATTATTCTGAAATTGACGTTTG
>CAZZJD010000048.1:0-9214 GCA_964654305.1 uncultured Chitinophagaceae bacterium | reverse complement strand
TTGATTGCTTGCCTGGAGAGCGCATTCTGCTCTTTCTACCCATTGTTCTACTTTCACTCTCTCCTCAGAGGCGATTTTTTTAGCGAGATAATCAGAATAAAATATCGAGCCCGCTACAATGCATATAGCAATCAGTGCCGGTAGGGTTCTTCTGTCGAGATATTGTCGAAACATGCAATAAATTTATAGAAGCTTTGCCATGCTTCAACTATTTTTGAAAAAAAATCATTTGTCCCATTTGCCCAAAGTAGCAGTTGTTATTCTTAACTGGAATGGTTTGCCTCATCTCCAAAGATTTCTGCCATCAGTGGTAGCTTCCTCCTATCCCAATCTTGAAATCATTGTTGCAGATAATGCATCTACTGATTCCTCATTGGAGTGGCTGGATGCTAACTATCCAAATATTACCATACTCAAAGGGAATCAAAATTTAGGTTTTGCGGGAGGCTACAATTTTTTTCTGAGTCAGATAGAAGCAGATTATTATGTTTTGCTGAACTCTGATGTGTTGGTTTCACAAACATGGATTGAGCCGGTTGTTGAGCTCATGGAAAATGATCAATCCATTGCAGCTTGTCAGCCGAAAATCTTATCAGTAGACCAACCGGATTTTTTTGAATATGCCGGTGCATCCGGTGGATGGATAGATGTTTTAGGATATCCGTTTTGCAGAGGAAGAGTTTTTGATACCATTGAAAAAGATGAGGGTCAGTATAATGATGCTTTTCCTGTATTTTGGGCTAGTGGGGCTGCTTTTTTCATTCGGGCAAAGCTGTTTCATGAGGTTGGTGGTTTTTACGAGCCCTTTTTTGCACATCAGGAGGAGATTGATCTTTGCTGGCGACTTCAACTTAGAGGGTATAAGATTTATGTTTGTCCGCAAGCTGTGGTGTATCATCTAGGGGGAGGAACCCTTTCCGTGCAATCTGCCCGAAAATCATTTCTCAATTATCGCAATAATCTGATTATGATTGCGAGAAACAGTTCGATAGTAACGCTTATCTGGAAACTTCCAACTCGATATATTCTTGATGCGATAAGTGCCTGGAAATTATTATTATATGGCCAGCCATCCAACTGGCTTGCCATCCTGAAAGCACATATTGTATTTATTATTTGGTTTATGACCAATATTACTGTTATAGGGAAGGGAACGAGAAATACTCCTTTGCATGGTTTTTACAAGGGTAGTGTGGTTTGGGATTATTATCTTTTACGTAAAAGATATTTTTCACAAATTGTGAAAAGAAATTGATTTTGTATCGTTTTCATGACTTAAATTCGCGGCAGAAATTTGAAATATGGCAAAAGAAATTATCAGTGAAACACATAAAGATATTACCCGCAATTGGGTAGTGTCCTCCCGTTTTCTTTTTTATGTTCAGCTTTTTTGTATTGTGGCATTTGTTTTAGGCGGATGTTACAAATTATATAATTACCGTTATAAAGGAAAACCAAAAGTAGAAGTTCCCTCCAGTACCCTTTATGATCCAAAATACACTAAGTAGTCTATTGCTTTCCAAAACCGCGGACTACCGCGGTTTTTTTTGTACATTTATTATCCAGTTCACCCTTTCAAAAACCATATGTATAAATATCTTTTCTTTTTCATTTTATTTACTGCATCCGTTTTTAGTTCTATAGCACAGGATTCTGTTTTTGTAAGCGATAGTTTACCTGTAAAAGATTCAATAACAACCATAATCCCCGATAGAAATTTCATCAAACTGAATCTACTGGCATTACCATTAAGAAATTTTAGTTTACAATATGAGCATGCTTTATCAAAAAGATTTTCAGTTGCTTTGGGATTCCGATTCATGCCAGACGGAAGTCTGCCACTTTTATCCAGCTTTGAATCATTCATTGGAATTAAAGATCCCGAGGTTCAAAATGCATTCCGCTCAGTAAATATTCGCAATTTGGCCATCACTCCTGAGGCAAGGTGGTATCCCAGTAAAAAGGGTTATGGCAGAGGGCTTTATATTGCGGCCTACTACCGTTACTTTCAAATAGATATTTCTAGCTCTAATAAATTTCAGGTTGAACTTGATAATTCTATCCGTAATATGACATTAAATATGAATCTTCAGGCGCATAATTTTGGACTGATGTTTGGTGGTCAATGGATGCTATCAAAAAGGTTATTCTTAGACTGGTGGATTATGGGCGCTCAGCTTGGATGGCAAACAGGTGAATTTATATTCAGTCCGGATCAGGAATTTTCAGATGCACAAATCAATGAGATCAATAACAGAATCAGTATCAATTTTACCAAACTAGGTCAAACAACACTAATCAACAAGCAGGCAGTGATTATCGGAACAAATTCTTTTCTCGAATTAACCGGTCTACGCACTGGGCTTTGCCTGGGGGTGAGGTTTTGATCTTTTATCTTTTTCTTAAAGCTTTTCTTCATCAAGCTGTATTTTGTGCGCCTTCAAGCCCTAAATTTGCAACGCATAATAAATCACTTTGCATCATGACTTGGAAAGAAATGTTTACCTCCTCGATCGGTAGAAAACTCGTGATGGGTCTTACCGGGATTTTTCTCATCTTGTTTCTTATAATACATGCCGGTATCAATGCCTGTATTTTTGCAGACCTGCCTGTTTTTAATCCCAATGATAATGGAGAGATGTTCAATAAGGCAGCTCATTTTATGGGATCAACTGTATTAATTCGAATTATGGAGATCGGATTATTCGCCGGGATAATTTTACATATTATACAAGGCTATTTGCTGGAAATACAAAACAGGAAAAGTCGTAGTGTCGCTTATGCGAAACCGATCGGAAGTAAATGGTATAGCCGCAGTATGGCTTTGTTGGGTACATTAATTTTATTATTCCTGATTCTTCACCTGGGACATTTTTGGGTGCCGGCC
Organism: uncultured Chitinophagaceae bacterium; assembly: GCA_964654305.1. Taxonomy (GTDB): domain Bacteria; phylum Bacteroidota; class Bacteroidia; order Chitinophagales; family Chitinophagaceae; genus Lacibacter. The sequence continues at coordinate 6,327 of CAZZJD010000048.1, read as the reverse complement.
CGTTTTACTCACAGCGGATTGGAAAATCCTGTTACATATACCAATGCGGCTGTAATGCATGATATGTTCGGTTTGATGAAAGCTACTTTCAGTGAGCTTTGGGTAGTGGTAGCCTATGTGCTAGGTTGTGTTTCTTTATACTGGCATTTGATGCATGGATTTGCCAGCGCCTTCAGAACAATGGGAGTAAGCAATCAAAAATATATAACCTTATTAAATGCTATCGGACAAGGATATGCTTTCATCATCTCTTTGCTTTTTGCATTAATGCCGGTAGCGGTTTACTTGAAATGGGTAGAATAATTTACTTTTAAGTGTTGATGCACAATTCCCAAAAAGTATTAGCATTATTGAACAGAGTATAAAAAGAAATTGTTTACAAAATAACTTCGAAATAAAAGAATGATATGGTGAATTCAAAAATTCCTGCAGGCCCACTCGAAACAAAATGGAGTAAATATAAATCTACTTGTAAGTTGGTGAATCCTGCCAATAAACGCAAGTTAGAAGTGATTGTGGTAGGTACTGGTTTAGCAGGGGCCTCTGCTGCTGCCTCATTAGCGGAACTGGGTTATAAAGTGAAAGCATTTTGTTTTCAGGATAGTCCGCGCCGTGCACACTCCATTGCAGCACAAGGGGGGATTAATGCAGCTAAGAATTATCAGAATGATGGAGATAGTACCTATCGACTATTTTATGATACTATAAAAGGAGGAGATTACAGAGCTCGCGAAGCCAATGTACATCGTCTTGCAGAAGTGAGTGGTAATATCATTGATCAGTGTGTGGCGCAGGGTGTTCCCTTTGCGCGTGAATATGGCGGTCTTTTAAGTAACCGTTCATTTGGTGGTACACAGGTACAAAGAACTTTTTATGCAGCCGGTCAAACTGGTCAGCAGTTATTGATTGGAGCTTATCAGGCATTAGAGCGTCAGGTGGCTTTGGGAAATGTTACTATGTACAGTCGCCATGAAATGCTGGATGTTGTTATGGTGGAAGGAAAGGCTAGAGGTATTATTTGCCGTAACCTAGTTAATGGTGAGTTGGAAAGACATTTTGGTTATGCGGTACTGCTATGTAGTGGAGGATATGGGAATGTATTCTATCTTTCTACGAATGCCATGGGGAGCAATGTAACGGCTGCCTGGAAAGCACATAAGAAAGGTGCTTATTTCGCGAATCCCTGTTTTACACAAATTCATCCTACCTGTATTCCTGTGAGTGGTGACCATCAGAGTAAGCTGACTTTAATGAGTGAGAGTTTAAGAAATGATGGAAGAATTTGGGTGCCCAAGCAGGCAGGTGATTCAAGAAAACCTAATGATATTCCGGAAGAAGAAAGAGATTATTATCTAGAAAGAAGATATCCTGCCTTCGGTAACCTGGTGCCTCGAGATGTGGCTTCCAGAGCTGCCAAAGAAAGATGTGATGCCGGCTATGGAGTAGGTTCGTCCAAGCAAGCGGTTTATCTTGACTATGCAGATGCCATCAAACGCTATGGTAAAATTGAAGCAGGCAAGAAAGGTTTGGCAAGTGCAGATGAAGCTACTATTATTTCTTTAGGTAAGGAAGTTGTAAAAGAAAAATATGGCAACCTCTTCGATATGTACGAAAAGATCACCGGAGAAAATCCTTATGAAGTTCCGATGCGTATCTATCCTGCAGTACACTACACCATGGGAGGTTTATGGGTTGATTATGAACTGATGACCACCATCCCTGGGTTATATGCTTTAGGAGAAGCCAATTTCAGTGATCATGGCGCAAATCGTTTGGGTGCTTCTGCACTTATGCAAGGTCTTGCAGACGGATATTTTGTAATTCCCTATACCATAGGAAATTACTTGTCTGATGAGATTCATGTGAAGCCGATTCCTACCGATCACCCTGCTTTTGTGGAGGCTGAAAAGCAAGTGCAGGAAAGAATTCAGCAATTGATGAATATTAAAGGAACACAAACAGTAGAAAGTTTTCATAAGCGTTTGGGTAAGATTATCTGGGATAAATGTGGAATGGCCAGAAATGCAGAAGGGTTGAAGACTGCGATTGAAGAAGTGCGACAACTCAAAAAAGAATTTTGGTCTGACGTAAGGATTCCGGGTGATATCAATGAATTCAATCCTGAATTGGATAAAGCCAATCGTGTGGCAGATTTCATAGAGCTGGGTGAGTTGATGTGTATTGATGCCTTAGCAAGAGAAGAAAGTTGTGGCGGGCATTTTCGTGAAGAGCACCAGACAGAGGAAGGAGAAGCGCTTCGTCATGATGATAAGTTTATGTATGTAGCAGCATGGGAATTGAAAGCAGAACATGATTGGAACCTGCACAAGGAGGAATTGAACTATGAAGTAGTGAAACCCAGTCAACGTAGTTACAAGTAAAATTTATAAAAAGATAAGTTCGATCATTATTTTTATATCAATACAAACTGAATATGGAACATAAGAATATTAATGTAAAACTGGAAGTGTGGCGTCAGAAGAACAGCAGAGAGAAAGGGAACTTTGAATCGTATGATGTGAATGATGTTTCTACTGAAATGAGCTTTCTGGAGATGTTTGATGTATTGAATGAGAAACTCATTAAAGAAGGAAAAGATCCGATAGCGTTTGACCATGATTGTCGAGAAGGAATCTGTGGGATGTGCAGTATGTATATCAATGGTCGTCCGCACGGCCCATGGCAAGCAAATACCACTTGTCAGTTGCACATGCGTGCTTTTGAAGATGGCGATACCATTGTGGTAGAGCCTTGGAGAGCTAATGCTTTTCCTGTAATTAAAGATTTGGTGGTGGATCGTTCTGCTTTTGATCGCATTATTCAGGCTGGTGGTTATGTTTCTGTGAATACAGGGAATGCGGTGGATGGCAATGCCATTCCTGTTGAAAAAGATAAAGCCGATGCAGCTTTTGCGGCTGCTATGTGTATCGGTTGTGGGGCTTGCGTTGCGGCATGTAAAAATAGTAGTGCTATGCTCTTTACCAGTGCCAAGGTTTCTCATCTGGCGCTATTGCCTCAGGGTGATCCGGAAAGAAAGAATCGGGTAAAAAATATGGTGGCGCAAATGGATAAGGAAGGATTTGGAGCTTGTACCAATACCGGAGCATGTGAAGCAGTTTGTCCTAAAGAAATTTCAATTACGAATATAGCTCGTCTCAATGCTGAATATTTAGGCGCCGGGTTGACGAGTTGATGAAGTTAAAAGTATGAAGTCAAAACCTAATAGTAGTTATTGGTTTTGATCTTTAATGTACATTTATCTTAAGATGTTGGTGCTAGCTCAAATGCACCCTTATGATACGCTTTAGGCTTATAATTTTGCCCGGATGATATCCGGGTTTTTTATTGAAGCAATAAGCGCAGATGCAATTCCCACGGGATTAATTTGCGCACAAGTAACACTCCGTTTAACACTTGCGTCAATACTTTACGTTGTACATACAATAAATTGTAATTTTAAACATTGATATCATGTAATACCCTGGTTATTCGCTACGCATTTACGACCATACTGGCTTTGCTTATATTGTTGAAACTATGTGCTCAACAGGTGACACCATTATCTAATCTTCGCCACAAAAAAATATCTAGTAAGCAGCTTGTCGCAAATATTGACTCTTTAAGCATTATTCCTTCTACTCTGATGATTCCAGGCATATCTGAAAATGCGTACTCATTAGATTGGGTAAATGGGCAACTCACATGGTTGCAGCCGGTGTCTTTGGATTCTGTTTCCGTAACATATCGCGTGTTCCCATTTAAGTTCAACGCATCTTCATCGAGAATGCAATACGAAGATGTAAAGTTTAATTTCATGACGCGTCCAATAGATATGTATCAGGAAGATGCAGATAGTCGTTCTTTATTTGATTTCGGAAAGATTAAATACAATGGTAGTTTCGGAAGAGGGATCAGTTTTGGTAATAATCAGGATGCCAATGTAAACGGAGTATTGAATTTACAGATCAATGGATTGATTGGGGATAGTATGGAGCTGTCAGCTGCACTTACCGATAATAATCTCCCGGTACAGGCAGAGGGAAATACCCAACAGCTGAATGAATTTGATCAGGTATGGATCCAGTTGAAAAAGAAGAATTGGTTATTGCAATTGGGAGATATTGATATCAGAAGAAATGATGCCAATTACTTAAGCTTTTTTAAACGATTGCAGGGTATTTCTTTTCAAACAAAATATAATGTGCTTAACAATATTGCACATGATCTTCAATTAAGCGGGGCTATTGCGAAAGGTAAATTTAGTCGCTACGTATTTCAGGGGATTGAAGGAAATCAGGGTCCGTATCGTTTACAGGGCCCTAATGGGGAATTATTTTTTATTGTACTAGCTGGGACTGAACGTGTTTTTATTGATGGCGAATTAATGCAACGTGGCGAAGATCAGGACTATGTAATTAATTATAATACCGCTGAGATTACTTTCACGCCCAGACGAATGATTAATAAAGACAGGCGGATACAAGTGGAGTTTGAATTTGCTGACCGTAATTATCTCAATGCGCAGTTTTTTGTGGGGAACACCTTGCAAATAAACCCCAATCTTACATTACGTATTAATGGTTTCAGTAATTCTGATATAAAAACATCGCCAATCAATCAGCAACTCAGTCCGGAGCAGAAATTCTTTCTGACTAAAGCTGGGGATTTAAATGATGGCTCTTTATTTAGTTCGGTTACGCGTGACAGTTTTGAAGTCAATAAAATTTTATACCGGATGGTAGATACGCTCGTGAATGGAATTCAATATGATTCGGTATTAATTTATTCTCCTTTCCCAATATCCAATATGTATAGCGCGGGCTTCTTGGAAGTAGGTCAAGGGAATGGAGATTATGTTCAGGATATAACAGGAGTGAATGGAAGAATTTTTAAATGGGTGGCACCTGTTAATGGAGTTCGTTCCGGCCGTTTTGCTCCGGTAGTACAGTTGGTGGCCCCTCGTTTGCAACAGGTTGCTGTTGCGGGCATTGATTATAAATTAGGAAGTCGTTTGATGTTGAATACAGAGTTAGCAGTAAGTCAATTTGATTTCAATACATTTTCTGCAAAAGATGAGACAGATGATGTTGGATTTGCCGGCAAAATAAAATTAAATTACGATCAGCCTTTATCTGATGCAAAACAGCCTTTATTATTAAGATTACATACTTCTTTTGAAAACGTAGAAGCAAATTTCAGGCCTATTGAAAGGTTAAGACAGGTGGAATTTACACGCGAGTGGGGGTTGCCAGTATTTATGCAGCAGGAGGAAGAACAGATTATTGAGATTTCTACTGAGTTATCAAAAACCTCAAGTCATTCATTTAAGAATGGGTTTCAGCATTATCGACGTGGGTTACTCTTTGAGGGATGGAGATATCAATTGCAGCATCAGGTTAATCACAGGCAATGGAGCTGGAATGGATTTATTAATTATTCTTCAATGGATAGCGGATTGAATAGAGGATTTTTTCTTCGGCCACAATTACAATTAAAAAGACAAATTAGGTTATTTGGCAACGCTGAAGTAGGAGGGGTATATTATCTTGAACATAATGAGAATCGTAATAAATTGGCAGATACCATTGTGCAAACCTCTTTTTCTTGGGATACATGGACTTTGTTTTTGCATTCTTCTGATCAGCCGAACAGATGGGGATTTGATTTTTTTACGAGAAGAGATAAGTTGCCTTTTGCGGGAAAATTGCAGGAAACAGACAGAAGTTTGAATTATAATTTCTTTCTCGAGTTATTAAAAAATGAAAATCATCAGTTGAAACTCAATGCTACCTATCGGGAATTGAATGTATCCAACGCATCTATTGCCAATCAAAAGTCAGATAGAAGTTTATTGGGAAGAACAGAATACATATTCAACGAATGGAATGGAGGATTAACCGGAAATATTTTATATGAAACAGGATCCGGTCAGGAACAAAGAAGAGATTTTTCTTTTCTTGAAGTGGCAGCAGGGCAAGGGGAATATACCTGGATTGATTATAACGGTGATGGGGTAGCTCAGGTAAATGAATTTGAAATAGCCGCCTTCCGGGATCAGGCTAGATATATTCGTGTTTTTACGCCTACATTGGATTTTATTCGAGCTAATTATAACCAGTTCAATTATAATTTTGATCTGCAGCCCGTACTTTGGATGGATCGAAATCATCGGAGAGGGATATCTAAATTCATTTCAAGACTATCGGTTAGATGTAGTTGGCAATTGTTTAAGAAGGAAATATCAAATAGAGATTTTGAATTGAATCCTTTTTCTAAAATAAGTAATGATACTTCATTAATTACGCTTAATAATTTTATCAGCAATAC
>CAZZJD010000047.1:0-9400 GCA_964654305.1 uncultured Chitinophagaceae bacterium | reverse complement strand
GAGTGGTTAATTCAGCAATCGAAAGAGCTAAAAGATTATGGGGTACCCGTGTTACACTATTATACACTGGGAAGCCCGAAAGTGATTTATAATGTTGTGAAAGAGGTAATGTGATTGTTCTTAAAACTTGACAGCACAAAAACTTACTTTTAATTCCGTAAAGTTTATTGAATACAATCCAGCCCGAAATAAGGCTGTAATACCTTAGGGATATCAATCCCTTTCTCCGTCTGATAATTTTCCAGCAAAGCCGCCATTATCCGCGGCAAAGCCAATGAACTGCCATTTAATGAATGCAGTAGCTGAGATTTTCCTCTTTCATCTTTAAAGCGAATCTTCATGCGATTGGTCTGGAAACTCTCGAAATTACTCACGCTGCTGCATTCGAGCCATTTCTTTTGTGCTGCACTCCATACTTCAAAGTCATAGGTAAGCGCTGAAGCAAAACTCATATCGCCCCCGCATAACCGAAGTATGCGATATTTTAGTCCAAGCGACTGCACCAGTTGCTCCACATGGGCTACCATTTCATCCAGCACCTCATAACTTTTATCCGGATGTACAAGTTGCACAATCTCAATTTTATCAAACTGATGTACGCGATTCAATCCTCTTACATCGGAACCAAAACTTCCTGCCTCTCTGCGAAAACAAGGCGTGTACGCCGTCATTTTTATTGGCAGCTCCTCCGCTTTCAGGATATCATCTCTGTACAGATTTGTTACAGGTACCTCAGCTGTTGGTATCAGATAAAAATTATCGGCCGGCATATAGTACATCTGTCCTTCTTTGTCGGGCAGTTGTCCTGTACCATAGGCCGTAGCTTCATTCACCATATAAGGTGGGATATATTCCGTGTAGCCGGCTGCCGTATTATAATCTAGAAAATAACTGATCAATGCTCTTTGTAAACGAGCTCCCTTGTTTTTATACACCGGGAAACCACTACCTGTAACTTTTACTCCCAATTCAAAATTCACCAGATCATATTTTTTGATCAGATCCCAATGAGGTTGAGCGCCATCATATAACTGAGGTTCTTGGCCCCACTCTTTCACATTTAGATTATTCTCCGGTGTCTTACCCTGTGGCACAAGTGCAGACGGAAGATTGGGCAGCCTGACCAAAGTATCCTGTAATTCTTTTTCTACAACTGTGAGTTGCTCTGTGATGGGTTGTAAAGAGGATTTTAAAGTAGAGACCTCGGCCTTCTTAGACTCAGCAGCCTCCTTCTCCCCTTTCGCCATCAGCCCTCCGATTTCTTTGGATGCTTTATTGATACCCGCCTGCGTTTCATCAAATTGAAAAGTAAGTTGTTTGCGGCGGTCATCCAGAGCAATGATCTCATCCACCAGATTCAATTCTGTAAAATTCTTAACGGCCAGTCTTTCCTTCACCCATTCTGTATTCTGACGCAATAAAGCTACCTGAAGCATATAAAAAATTTGGACAAAGATAAAACCTTACACTAACCCACAACCCACAACTTACAACCACTTCACCCCAAATACTTACCCACAATCGGCATCCTTCTGCCCACACCGAACGCTTTCGGACTTACCCGGATGATCGGACAAAACTGATTGCGTTTATACTCATTGATATTAACCAGACGAAGAATACGATCTACCAAAGCAGCATCATACCCCAAGGCTTTGATCTCTGATGGGCCATGTCTTCGCTCAATATACTGATACAATATCGGATCCAAGATATCATACTCGGGTAATGAATCCGAATCCTTTTGTCCGGGTCGCAACTCAGCACTGGGTGGCTTGGTAATAATATTGATGGGAATTATCTCTTTCTCTCTGTTGATATATTTCGCAAGTGCATACACCTGCAACTTATAGCAATCACCCAGCACGCCCAACCCACCGGCCATATCACCATACAAGGTACCATAACCCGTAGCGAGTTCGCTTTTATTAGACGTATTCAATAAAATATATCCAAACTTATTCGCAATTGCCATAAGTAAATTCCCCCGCGTTCTACTTTGTATATTTTCTTCTGCCAGACTAAAAGGCAAGTCCTTGAATATTGGCGACAGTTCATTCAAAAAGGCTTCATAAATATTTTTGATAGGAAGAATATCATATGGATTATTCAAACGCTTGCTGAGCTCAACCGCATCATCCACACTGTGCGAGGTTGAATAGTGAGAGGGCATTAATATAGCTCTGACATTTTCCGCTCCTAATGCATTACATGCTAATGCGAGTGTTACCGCGCTGTCAATGCCGCCGCTGCTTCCCAGAATGGCTTTGTTAAAACCCATCTTCTTAAAATAATCTCGTATGCCCAGTATTAAAGCATCATGAATTTCACGAACTCCTAATGAGATATCTAGCGTTTCAGGCGATAATTCGGCATCCGGCAAAGCATTTGCATCAGTAATGACTTTTGCAACAAACGACCCATCTGCTTCCCAATCAATACAATCAAGTTCTTCTTCAAATAAAGGAAGATGTTTGATGAGATTCGCAGAAGCATCCATCATCATAGAACCGCCATCAAAAACAATTTCTGTTTGACTTCCAACCGCATTGCAATACAACATAGGAATTTTGTATTTCAGTACGTTACGTTTTAAAATCGCTTTGCGGTCTTCAATATGTGTATAATCAAATGGAGAGGCCGACAGATTAATCATGATATCAGGATTCTCTTTGATCAGATGATCCATCGGACAGATGGTGTAGAGCGGATTATCCCCAAGATTCCAGATGTCTTCACAAATAGTAATGGCTAATTTTTTCCCCTTGTATGTAACGGTCTGCCATTGATTGGACGGCTCGAAGTAACGGTACTCATCAAAAACATCATAGGTAGGTAAACAGGTTTTATGAATAACTGCCTGTATTTTTTGATCCCATAAACAAATGGCTGCATTGAAAAGATCTTTCCCTTCTTTACGTTCATTTTTCATAGGAGCTCCTACGATCACGCCGATTCCATCCGCTTGCAATCGGATCTGATCGATGGAAGCTGCTGATTGACGAATAAAATCATCAAACTCCAGAAAATCACGAGGGGGATAGCCGCAAACAGATAACTCACTGAACACAATTAAATCACCTTCTTTTCGTTTAGCTTCCTGGATTGCAGCAATAATCTTCTCAGTATTGCTTGAGAAATTGCCAATGTGGTAATTTTGCTGTGCCAGAAAAATACGCATAGTGCAAATGTCGAACTTTTCAGCGAGGAGGCAAGAGGTGAATATGAAATGAAAAGTGAGAAGTTAATAAGAATGTATCTCCCTTGTGAGGGGGTATAGGAGGAAGATAATTTTAAAAATGCAATAATCATGATGAAGTTCTATACAGTGTGTTTTGCTCTTTTGACTCTAATCAGTTGTAACACCCCATCTAATACCCCGGATGTCTCCCATATATCTATTGATTTGAATATCGAACGATTTGAAAAAGATCTGTTTGCAGTTGACACCAACCATGTAAAAGAAGGTCTCATAGCGCTTCAAAAGAAATATCCGACATTTCTTCCCTTATATATCAACCATATACTAGGGCTAGGTCCGATTGCTGACAGTAATGAGCTCGCTTTCAGTGGAACCAAATTATATCTTACGCTAAACAGAAAACCCTTTGAGAAGGCTAATCAGATTTATAATAATTTTGATGAGATTAAGAAGGAGTTAACCTCCGCCTTTCAATACACCCGATACTATTTTCCCGATTATCCGATACCGAAAATCATCACCACTGTTGGTCCTTTAGATGGGCTTGCTCCGATGAGCAATGGAGAACCCAGTCCCAATTTTATCGGAAAAGATTTTCTGGCCATCGGCCTGCAGTTTTACCTAGGAAAGGATTTTGAGACCTATAATGATCCCGATTATATCAGTCAAATTGCTCCTTCCTACCGTAGTAAAAGATTTTCAAAAGAATACATTACATGTGATATAATGAAGTTAGTAATTGATGATATATATCCAGACAGCAGTGCTCGGCTTTCATTTTCAGAGCAAATGATTGAGAAAGGCAAAAGAGTAGCTTTACTGAAAAGATTGATCCCCTACACCAATGATACTATCATTCTTGGATATTCAAATGAACAGTTAAGCTGGGGGAATAAAAACGAAAGAAGTATTTATAATTATTTAACTCAATCCGGCTTGTTATATGAAAGAGATCCGATTCTGATAAGACCCTATTTTACAGATGCTCCTTTTACTAGAGAGTTTGGAGAGACTTCTCCGGGAAATTTGGGTTTATTTATTGGATGGAAAATAGTAGAAGCTTATCTCAAGCTACAAAAACAAATTGATTTAAAATCTATGATGAAGATCCCGGCGCAGAAAATTATTTCAGAAAGCCGATACAAACCTACATAATTATACAATAGCCGGTTTTTGTCCCAGCATTTTCATCATTCTAAAATGAGAGCTGATCGCACTCCAAAATGTATCATTACAATGATATGTCAGTTGATGCTCTTTACATTTTTGCTGAACAATTTTACTTAATGCAGGATAATGAACATGACTGATCTTCGGAAATAAATGGTGCTCAATCTGATAGTTGAGCCCCCCAACAAACCATGAAATAAAAATATTAGAGGGGGCGAAATTTGCGGTGGTTTTTACTTGGTGAACGGCCCATTCATTTTCAATCAGCAACGGATCAACGCCTGCCCTTTCAAAAGCAATATCTTCCACTACATGCGCCAATTGAAAAACAATGGCAAGTGTCAGACCCATGCTCAGATGCATTAACGTAAATCCGATAGCCCAGTTGGCTGCCCCTAATAAATAAATTGGAATCAAAACATAAAAAACTAAATAAAGCAACTTGCTTATCCAGAAAATCAGATGATCAATAGAATTCATTTTTTGAAGAGGAGTAGCATTTACCTTTCTCTTGAAATATTTATTAAAATCCATCATGCTCACCCAAGCAAAAGAAGAAATCGCATACACGAGCACCACATATATATGCTGAAAGCGATGTGCAGGAACCCATTTTTGTGATTGACACTGACGCATTAGTGGACTTTTTGCAATATCATCATCCACCCCATCTACATTGGTATAGGTATGATGAATAATATTATGCTTAAACTTCCAGATAAACGCATTTCCTCCCAAAGCATTTAGCGAATAGCCAAGCAACTCATTGATCCATTTTTTACTGCTAAAACTTCCATGACAGGCATCATGCATTACATTAAAACCAATACAAGCTAGAATAAACCCTAATAGTACGCTAAGTAAGATGGCGAGAACTGGGGCCATCATTGTAAATTGAAAAAGAAGCAGAAAATATATCATTAATGCTGCAGGAATGAGGATAAGAGACTTGATATAAAGTCTAAAATCTCCTGTTTTTTTAATTTGATATGCTGTAAAATATTGATCTACTGCCAGCTTAAGGTCAGCAAAAAAAAGAGGTTTACTGTTATTGAAACTAACCTTTGGCATGAAAAAAAATTAAATGATAAAAATAAAAACCTTAACTATGATAATCTAATTGGATTTTGCAGGAGCATATAATTCAAATGCAGGAATTTTTGCTTCAAACAATTTATGTGTATTCAGATTCTTCATCAGATACATTCCGTACATTCTTCCCATATCTGTTCTTAAGTTGCAACCGCTGACATACTGATAATGCTCGGAAGGTTGAATAACCGGCTGTGTACCTACCACCCCTTCTCCCTCAACTTCCTGATAGGCACCATGACTGTCAAAAATAAACCAGTGTCTTCTTAAAAGCTGAACAGGAAAATTATTATTGTTTTCTATTGTAATCCGATAGGCAAACATATATTCATGAGACAGTGGATTACTGTAATCCGGCTGATAGAATGTTTCTACACTGATCGTTATACCTTCTGAAATTTTGTACATACAAATATGCTATATTGAAAGTACGAAGATTTAAATGGAAAGCAAGAAATGTTTAAGAAAATAAAAAAAGATGCCAAATAGAGTTAGAATAATACCGCTCAAACCACCAGCCATAATTCGTTTTACTTAAAAGCCATGATATAGCCATTCCCAATAAAATTATACCGTACACAATCATCATTATCATTGCAGCTTGTCGCTTCTTTTTTTTGGATACAGACCCAGAATATCTATAAAAAAGATAGACACTATAAATGAGTAAACCCACAACCAATACAAAGAAAAACTTAAACAATTCAAGTCTTGCTGTATATAATCCAAGTAAATATAATTTCATGAATACAATATTGTCTATAAGTGGCGTCAAATATAACATACGTGCGGTCAATTCGTTCTTTTCGTCTTTATATAGCCCTTTTTCAATAAAAACTGTACAACTTTATCCCGATGATCCCCTTGTATAATGATCTCATCTTCCTTAACCGAACCTCCGGTGCCACAGGCATTCCTTAATAATTTTCCTAAGATTTCCGCATCCTCCAATTTACCCTGAAAACCAAGAATTAGCGTAACTGTTTTTCCGGCCCTGTGTTTGGTTTGTAATGAGACCTTCAGCATCTGCTCTGCTGGCGATAGCGTAATAACCTCTTGTTCTTCTTTCTCCACATTGAAATTGGGATCGGTACTGAATACAAATCCACCTTTACCGGATGAACTATTTTTAGCCATATCAGATATTTTAATGTATCGTTGCTTTCAAACTTAAATCAATACTTCTTGCCTGATGAATTAAGGCTCCTATACTAATATAATCGACACCTGTTGCCGCATATTCTACAATGTTTTCCAAATGAATACCCCCACTTGCTTCCGTTTCCATGCGATGACCGATCCTTTCGATGGCTTCCTTTAATAAATCAGGAGAAAAATTATCCAGCATAATGCGATCGGCCTTGCCGTTTCGCAAAACCGCTTCCACTTCGTCCATATCTCTGGTTTCTATCTCTATCTTCAAACCGGGCTTAATGTTTTGAACGTAATCATATGCCCGATCCAGCGCCTGTGATATCCCTCCACAATAATCAATATGATTATCTTTAATAAGTATCTGATCATATAAAGCAAACCGATGATTATATCCACCTCCTATACGTACAGCTTCCTTTTCTAGAAGCCTGAAGCCCGGAGTGGTTTTACGGGTATCTAATATTTTAACAGGAAAATCTTTAACCGCTTGTGCATATTGGCGAGTTAAAGTAGCAATACCACTCATGCGCTGCATGGTATTCAGCACCAACCTCTCACACTGTAAAATCGTATGTACACTTGCTTCAATTTCAAAAATAATATCACCTGTTTTAATAAAATCTCCGTCTCTAAAGAATAAATGGATCGCAGCGGAAGGTTCTCGAAAATGAAAGATCTTTTCGGCCACATAGAGTCCGGCCAGCACACCCTCCTGTTTTACTTTCAAAACAGCCTTCCCTTTTGCATCAGCAGGTATGCAACTTAATGTTGTATGATCTCCATCTCCGATGTCTTCCAGCAAAGCATTTGTAATCAGATGCTGCAATTGTTCGTCAAAAGAAATATGCATGCCACAAATCTAACATAAAACAAAATGTGACAGTAAGTACAGGCATTAATTTATAAACGTTCATTAATGAAATGTTTTCAGAAAGAATCTCTTCAAAGTGAATAAAGGGCAATAATTTTGTAATTCAATTCAACACAGCACATGAATAAAAAAAGCATTTTAATTATATTGGATGGATGGGGGTTGGGGAAAGTGGCTAATGCAGATGCCATTCAGCAAGCCAAAACCCCATTTGTAAGTAGTCTGTATGGCAAATACCCCCACACAACTTTAACCACTTGTGGAGAAGCAGTGGGACTCCCCGATGGACAAATGGGAAACAGCGAGGTAGGGCATCTTAATCTGGGAGCAGGAAGAATCGTTTATCAGGAACTGCAAAGAATTCAAGTCGCCATTAAAGATGGCTCCTTTGAAAAAAACGAAAAATTGCATCAAGCTATTGAATACGCTTTACTTAATAATAAAAAATTACATCTGCTTGGGTTAGTGAGCGATGGCGGCGTCCACTCTCATACAGATCACCTGAAAGCCATCACAAATCTTTGTAAAAAAAAGGGATTAAATAATGTTCTTATTCATGCTTTTACAGATGGAAGAGATACTGACCCTAAAAGCGGATTAAGCTATCTGAAAGATTTGCAAAAACACCTTGATACTACAACCGGTGTAATTGCTACTATCACCGGCAGATACTATGCAATGGACAGAGATAAAAGATGGGAACGTGTAAAAAAGGCATATGATGCCCTTGTTTCCGGGGTAGGCAATGCAAGTAAAGATGTAATTGATGAGGTTGCAAAATCCTATGAAAATGGAGTGACTGATGAGTTTATTTTGCCCATCATCAACACAAATATCGAAGGCAAAATACAAGAGGGGGATGCGGTAATATGTTTCAACTTTCGCACAGACCGTTGTAGAGAAATCACACAAGTACTTACGCAAACCGATATGCCTGAATTTGAAATGAAAAGGTTATCTCTTCATTACACCACTATGACAGAATACGATAAGACCTATCGGAACGTACAGGTAGTATTCGAGACGGATAATCTTAATAAAACACTCGGCGAAGTACTTGCCGATAATCATAAAACACAGATCAGAATTGCAGAGACAGAAAAATATCCGCATGTAAGTTTCTTTTTTAGTGGTGGAAGAGAGCAGCCGTTTGAAGGAGAAAAACGCATTATGATTCCCTCACCTAAAGTAGCAACCTATGATCTGAAACCTGAAATGAGTGCCATTGAAGTAACTGATGCGATCGTGCCGGAAATAGAAAACGAAACAGCAGATTTTATTTGCCTGAACTATGCCAATGCAGACATGGTTGGACATACCGGCGTATTTTCAGCTGGTATAAAAGCAGCAGAAACTGTTGATGCCTGTGTAGAAAGAGTGGTTACAGCTGCTCTCAAACATAATTATACGATATTCTTAACAGCCGACCATGGCAATGCCGATTATATGATCAATGGCGATGGCTCTCCTAATACAGCCCACACTTTGAATCCTGTTCCTTTCTTTATTATTGATAATCATTGGAAAGGAAAAGTGCATGTGGGTAAATTGGGAGATGTAGCCCCTACGATTCTATCTTTTATGGGTCTAGCTACACCAAAAGAAATGACAGGGATAAATCTGGTACAAGAATAACTGATTAAGTTTTAAGTTGATTTACGATATTTACGCCCGCATGAGTCCTAAGCATTTATTACTTACTGTTGTTAATTTAATTATATGGAGTCATCAAATCCTATTGGCTCAAAAAACAATTACTGACACCTCAAGGGAAAAAGAACTAGAAGAAATAATCATCAGCGCCAATAAGTTTCCCGAAAATAAAAAAAATATTGCGCAAAAGATTGATCTTATTTCCTCTCGTTATATATCCCGGGTAAATACTCAAAACACCTGCGATATTCGCATGA
>CAZZJD010000046.1:0-9430 GCA_964654305.1 uncultured Chitinophagaceae bacterium | reverse complement strand
GATGGAACCACAGCCCCTCCACCAGGTGGAAGAGATGGTTTAATATATTCAGGCACTAAAGAATATTTAGAACTATATAATGCCGGATGCCTTCCTGTTAATATTGCCGGATATTATATTGTCATAAAACAAGAAGTGTCGGGGACATTTATCGGCGGTACGATTCGCATACCAGTTACAGCAGCGGCTACTATTCCAGCAGGTGGGCATGTAGTTATAGGTGCAGTTGGCTATGACAATGCAGGTGCATCCGTATCAGGTGCATTTGATCTACTTGTAGGGCCGGGTAATGCTTGCGTATATCCACCATCCGGCAGTTTAACACCCTATCTCACCTTACCTAACAGCGAAGGATGGGTTGCTTTATTTGATCCAGCGGGAGAACCTTTAGATCTTGTTTACTGGTCTTCCAGTTCAACCAACATAACCAATGCAGCAAATTTAAACTATAATCCATCGGGTGCCATATGTGTACCTGCAGGAGCAACTCCTGCTACCCCATTAAAAAATGCATATGAAATCAATTTAGCAAAACCCTGTGTGGTTTCATTTATCAATAACTCCTCTCCTTTCTGGGCTGGTCGTATAAAGGACGCTGATCCGGTATGGACATCTCAAACTGCTTTTACTGCCGGCAATCTTCTGAATAATTATAGTATTAAAACCGGCTATCCCAATGCCGGTGGCCCATCAGGAAATTGTAATGGAGGTAGTTGTCGGGCAAGCTTACCTCCCGGGCCAGCCAAACCTACGGCCGGAACAATAACATCAGTATCATCTTGTCCCAATAACGGATCCGTACAACTCAATGGACTCCCAACTACTTATACAGGCGGAAGTGGAAGTAGTTGTGTTAGTGGGGGCAACTGGACTATCACAGCCAGTCCATCCGGATTAACTTATACTGGTAACACAAGTTCATTTATTGCTACCGGATTGGGTGCCGGGACAACGACTTTTACCGTTGCAGATTTGGGTGGATGCAGTTCTGCTTCTTCTGATCCTGTAACGATAACCGGCGTCGTTTGCTGTCCAGCCATAAGTAACGCAACCACCACATTGGGAACTTGTCGAGGTGGCTCTCTTCCTACCCTTTCAGCAATTACCACTCAGCCGGACAATGTAAGATTTATTTATTCTGCTACTCCCTTGTCAGGAACGGCTATGTACACAACTGGAACTGCACTTGGAGCCACGATCACTCCGGTTGCGGGGACGATTACATACAACGGAGGCTTATTGGGAACAGCTGGATCATTGCCCAATACAGCAGGAACATATTACGTGTATTGTATTCTTGCTTCACCACCAGTTGATTTAAGCTGTAGACCTTATCTGGAATACGTGATAACTGTGAGTTCAACCCCCAGCACTGCCAACGCAGGTTTAGACCAAGCCGGAGTTGGCACTTGCAGTGGTACTTCTGTTACGCTTGCAGGGAATAACCCTGCAATAGGTACAGGAACATGGTCAGTAGTTTCCGGAACCGGAGGAAGTTTTGGTAATGCCAGCATTTCGAATACTACATTTACCGGTAATGCCGGTGCTGCCTATACATTAAGATGGACCATTACCAATGGAACCTGTACCGCATCTTCTGATGAGGTCAATATTACCTTCAACCAAAACCCTACTACTGCCGATGCCGGACCGGATCAGACCGGAGCAGCCACCTGCGGTTTAACTACCTTAAACATGGCCGCGAATACACCCACCATTGGTACAGGTACCTGGAGTATAGTGAGCGGAGGAACAGGCACTTTCAGTAATGTAAACAGTCCAACCAGTAGCTTTACCGGTACGCCTGGTGCAACCTATGTCCTTCGCTGGACCATCAGTAATTCGCCCTGTACGGCTTCCAGTGATGAAGTAACCATTACCTTCAATCAAAATCCCATTACAGCTAATGCGGGTCCCAACCAAACAGGAGCTGCAACCTGTGGTGCATCACAAGTAATACTAGCCGCAAACACTGCAACCACCGGTACAGGTACATGGAGTTTAGTGAGTGGCACAGGTGGAATTATCACCAATATCAACAGTCCTACCAGCACTTTCAATGGTCTTCCCGGAAATACATATACCTTAAGATGGACGATCAACACCGCTTCCTGTGCGGGCACATCCGATGAAGTAGATATTACCTTCAATCAAAATCCCACTACCGCTAATGCCGGCCCGGATCAAACTGGCGCAAGTACCTGTGGACAGACATCTGTAACACTGGCCGCTAATACACCCAACATCGGAACAGGCGTATGGAGTCTTGTGAGTGGTGCAGGCGGAAGTTTCAGTGATGTAAACAGTCCAACCAGTTCTTTCATAGGTACACCGGGTGTAACCTATACCCTACGCCGGACCGTCACAAACATTTGCGGAAATTCTACGGATGATGTCATCATTACCTTCAACCAAAACCCAACAACAGCCAATGCCGGCGCAGACCGTACTGATGCAACCACATGCGGATTAAACCAGGTTACCCTGGCTGCCAATGCACCTACGATCGGTAGTGGGCAATGGAGCGTGGTGAGTGGTACGGGCGGATTTTTTAATAATATTTCTATCCCAACACCCATCTTTAATGGCGTAGCGGGCAATACATATACATTCCGCTGGACCATCAGCAACAGTCCTTGTACAGCCAGCTTTGATGATGTGGTCATTACCTTCAATCAAAACCCAACCAACGCTGCTGCCGGTCCGGATCAGACTGGAATTTCTACCTGCGGATCAACAACCGCAACACTTGCCGCTAATACCCCCGCTATCGGCAACGGTCAATGGAGTGTGGTGAGTGGCACGGGAGGTTTTTTTAATAATATTTCTATCCCAACACCCACCTTCAATGGCGTAGCGGGCAATACATATACTTTCCGCTGGACCATCAGCAATAGCCCTTGTCCGACTTCTTCCGATGATGTCGTGATTACCTTCAACCAAAACCCCACCCCCGCCAATGCCGGCCCGGATCAGACGGATGCCAGTACATGTGGCCTTACTCAAGTGACCCTGGCTGCCAATACTCCCTCAATTGGTGCAGGACAATGGAGTATCATTAGCGGAACCGGAGGCAGCATTACCAATGCATCCGGTCCCACAAGCATATTCTCCGGTACGCCGGGCAGCACTTATACCCTACGCTGGACCGTTAGTAACAGTCCCTGTAACGCTTCTACGGATGATGTCATCATCACCTTCAACCAAAATCCTTCTGCTGCCAGTGCGGGATTGGACCAAACGGATGCAGCTACCTGCGGACAAACACAGGTCACCCTTAATTCAACAGCTCCGACTGTTGGTACGGGCACCTGGTCGGTGGTAAGTGGAGCGGGAGGAAATTTCGGGAATGTGAACAGTCCCACCAGTACCTTTAGCGGAACATCCGGTGTGGCCTATACCTTACGATGGACAACCGCCAACACCGGTACTACCTGCGCCAGCTCTTCAGATGATGTATTGGTTACCTTCAATCAAAATCCTACTGCATCCAATGCCGGAGCAGATCAGATCGATATCAATACCTGCGGTAAAACACAAGTTACACTGGGAGGCAACGCACCAAGCGTAGGAACAGGACAATGGAGTGTTGTGAGCGGAACCGGAGGCTTTTTTAATAACATAACTATTCCTACACCCATCTTCAATGGTGTAGCAGGCAATACCTATACCTTCCGCTGGACCATCAGCAACAATCCCTGTCCGGCATCTTCAGATGATGTGGTGATCACTTTCAATCAAAATCCTACCACAGCCAATGCAGGCGCTGATCAGATCGATGCAGCAACCTGTGGACAAACACAAGTCAATTTATTGGCCAATACACCGACCGTCGGCACAGGTGCATGGAGCATTGTATCCGGTACAGGAGGAAGCATCGGCAATGTCAATAACGCTGCTACCACCTTTGATGGTATTGCAGGAAACAGTTACACCTTGCGATGGACTACGACCAACGGTGCTATTTGTAATCCATCCACGGATGATGTCATTATCACCTTCAATCAAAATCCATCTGCCCCACAAGCAGGTGCCGATCAAACCAATAATCTTACCTGCGGACTAACACAAGTGACGCTCGCAGCAAATTCTCTAACAATAGGTACCGGACTATGGAGTATTGTGAGTGGAACGGGCGGAACTATTACAAATGTAACAAATCCCGCTAGTACTTTTAACGGATTATCCGGATCTACCTATACCCTACGCTGGACCGTTAGTAATTCACCATGTGCATCACAATCGGATGATGTAGTGGTTACCTTCAATCAAAGTCCAACGACTGCTGTTGCAGGTGCTGATCAGACTGGGTCATCCACCTGCGGACAAACATCTGTAACACTGGCTGCCAATACACCGGCCGTCGGCACCGGTGCATGGAGCATTGTAAGTGGTGCGGGGGGAAATTTCAGTGATGCAACGAGTCCCACCTCTACTTTCAGCGGTACGGCAGGCACTACTTATACCCTGCGCTGGACCATCAGCAACAGTTGCGGGAACTCATCAGATGATGTAGACATAACCTTCAATCAAAATCCAACGGCTGCTTCGGCTGGTACGGATCAGACAGGCATTGCCACCTGTGGAGGCACACAGGTTATACTTGCTGCCAATGCTCCAACAGTAGGTACAGGTGCCTGGAGTATTGTAAACGGAACAGGAGGAAGTTTTGGCAATACAACCAGCCCAACCAGCACCTTCGATGGCGTGGCCGGAAATACTTATACCCTACGCTGGACCGTTAGTAATAATCCCTGTAATGCATTATCGGATGATGTAGTCGTTACTTTCAATCAGAATCCATCCACCCCATTGGCAGGAGCCGATCAAACCGGAGCATCTACCTGCGGAGGTACACAGGTTACACTCGCTGCCAATAATCCTGCAGTGGGCACAGGAGCCTGGAGTATTGTAAGCGGAACCGGAGGAACTATTACAAATGCAACCAATCCGACCAGTACATTCAGCGGTACGGCAGGATCTACTTATACCCTACGCTGGACCGTTAGTAATAATCCCTGTAATGCATTATCGGATGATGTGGTCATCACATTCAATCAGAATCCATCCACTCCTCTTGCCGGAGCGGATCAAACCGGTGCATCCACCTGCGGAGGCACACAGGTTACACTGACTGCGAATAATCCAACGATTGGTACAGGAGCCTGGAGTATTGTGAGCGGTACGGGAGGAAGTTTCAGTAATGCAACAAGTCCGACCAGCACTTTCGATGGTGTAGCCGGATCTACCTATACCCTACGCTGGACCGTTAGTAATAATCCTTGTACAGCCTTGACAGATGATGTAGTGGTTACCTTTAATCAGAACCCATCTACTCCATTGGCAGGTGCGGATCAAACCAATAATCTTACCTGCGGACTCACACAAGTAACACTCGCAGCAAATTCTCCCGCAACTGGTACGGGCGCCTGGAGTATTGTGAGCGGAACGGGAGGAAGCATATCAAATCCAGCAAGCTCCACAAGTACTTTTAACGGATTATCCGGATCTACCTATACCCTACGCTGGACCGTTAGTAATTCACCCTGCACATCACAGTCTGATGATGTAGTGGTTACCTTCAACCAAAGCCCAACCACGGCTCTGACTGGAGCCGATCAGACCGGTTCAACTACCTGCGGACAAACATCTGTAACGCTGACTGCCAATACACCAACAGTAGGCACCGGTGCATGGAGTATTGTAAGTGGTGCGGGAGGAAGTTTCAGTAATGCAACGAGTCCGACGTCTACCTTCAGCGGTACGGCAGGAACTACTTATACCCTGCGCTGGACCATCTCCAACAGTTGCGGAAACTCATCAGATGATGTAGACATAAGGTTCAATCAAAATCCAACGGCTGCTGCAGCCGGTGCAGATCAGACAGGAATTGCCACCTGCGGAGGTACACAAGTTATACTCGCTGCCAATAATCCTACTGTGGGCACGGGTGCCTGGAGTATTGTAAACGGAATAGGAGGAAGTTTTGGCAATGCAACAAGTCCAATCAGCACCTTCGATGGTGTGGCCGGTAATACGTATACCCTACGCTGGACCGTTAGTAACAGTCCGTGTACGGCTTCCACTGATGATGTAGTGATTACTTTCAATCAAAACCCGACCGTTGCTTTAGCAGGAGCCGATCAGATTGATATTGCCACCTGCGGACAGACGCAAGTGACTTTATCAGCAAATACCGCAGCCGTAGGCACAGGAACCTGGAGTATCGTAAGTGGTGCCGGCGGAAGTTTTGCCAATATCAATGATCCTGCTACCACATTCAACGGAACACCCGGTGTGGCTTATAATCTTCGCTGGACGATCAGCAACAATCCTTGTACCGCTTCGTCTGATGATGTATTGGTTACACTGAATCAAAACCCGACAATAGCCAATGCGGGTGCAGATCAGACGAATGCATCCACCTGTGGATTGACACAGGTTAATCTGGCTGCTAATACCCCAACTGTCGGAACAGGAGTTTGGAATATTGTCAGTGGCACAGGCGGAAATATCACCAATATAAATAGTCCAACCAGCACTTTCACGGGTGTGGCCGGCAGTACTTATGTGTTGAGATGGACCATCAGCAATAGTCCGTGTAATTCGTCATCAGATGATGTCACTATAACGTTTAATGAGAACCCAACAACTTCAAATGCCGGTGCAGACCAGATCGATATCAATACCTGCGGACTGACTCAGGTAAATCTATCCGCCAATGCACCTGGTATTGGAAACGGTCAGTGGAGTGTCGTGAGTGGCAGCGGAGGAAGTTTTGGCAATGCTAATAACAATATCACTACGTTTGATGGTATACCCGGTACAGCCTACACCCTACGCTGGACCATCAGCAATACGCCATGTCTGGCTTCAACCGATGATATACTCGTCACCTTCAATCAGATTCCAACCACCGCCAATGCGGGTACGGATCAAATTGACATAACTACCTGCGGACTGACACAGGTAAACCTTGCTGGCAATCCTGCAACAGTGGGTGCCGGAGCATGGACGATCGTAAGCGGAACAGGCGGAAGCTTTGGTAATGCATCCAACCCAACCAGTACGTTCAGCGGTACGGCAGGAAATACCTACACGCTTCGTTGGACGATCAGCAATAATCCCTGTATTGCAACATCTGATGATGTGCTAATCACCTTCAATCAGAATCCAACAACTGCGAATGCAGGTGCAGACCAGATCGATGCTGCTACATGCGGACGCACACAGGTGAATTTAACAGCCAATACAGCTACTGTTGGAACAGGCCAATGGTCCATTGTAAGCGGAACGGGAGGAATCTTTGGCAATATCAATGATCCGCAAACTACATTCGACGGAGTAGCCGGAAACACTTATACTTTACGATGGAGTGTTACCAATGGAGTAATTTGTCCGGTGTCAACCGATGATGTAGATATCACATTTAATCAGGCACCAACTCCTGCCAATGCCGGAGTTGATCAGACAGATGCAACTACCTGTGGTCTCACGCAAGTGACGCTGGCTGCAAACACCCCTTCTATAGGAACAGGTAACTGGAGTATTGTCAGTGGAACCGGAGGAAGCATTACCAATACAACAGATCCGTCTTCCACATTTAACGGCACACCCAGCAATACCTATACCCTTCGCTGGACAACTACGAATGGCACCTTCTGTCCGAATTCAAATGATGATGTCATAATTGCCTTTAATCAGATACCTACTGCAGCAACAGCCGGTAATGACCAGACCAATGCAGCCACCTGCGGACTTACACAGGTATTACTGGGAGCGAATACACCAACGGTGGGAAGTGGACAATGGAGTATTGTGAGCGGAACCGGAGGAAATATTGGCAATATCAATGATCCAAACAGTCTGTTCAGCGGTGTGTCAGGCAATAATTACACCCTACGCTGGACCATTGATAACAGTCCTTGTACCGCTTCTTCGGATGATGTGCTGGTAACCTTCAACAGAAATCCGCCTTCTCCATCAATAACTGTAACTCAGCAACCCGATTGTTTCATTGCTACAGGTACACTGGCAGTTAACACCCCTTCAGGAAACAACTTTGAATTCAGCAGAGATGGAAATGTTTTCCAATCCACCTCAACATTCAGCGGACTGACCCCAGGTAATTACACGATTACAGTCAAGGATATCAGTAACGAATGTATCAGTTCAGCGATCTCTCCGGCCATTACTGCACAGCCACTCCCTTCTGTAGCTCCAATTGTGGGTAGTACAGAAACATACTGTCAATTCGATCAAGCTGTTCCATTAAGAGCCCTTGGAGATAATCTGCGCTGGTACAGCAGCGCAACCGGAGGCACACCGAATACAAACGCACCTGTCCCATCCACTTCATCTGCAGGAACGGTCAATTATTATGTCACCCAGCAGCTAACCGGCTTCTGCGAGAGTCCGCGCGTAGCCATACCCGTTAGTATAAAGTCTTTACCCATAGCCGATGCAGGACCCGATAAAGAAATCGTGCAGGGACAACGCGTAGAGATAGAAGGAAATGCTTCCGGAAATAATATTGATATCTTATGGACTCCGGGCACTTTCCTTTCCAATGCAAAAATTGAAGATCCGTTTGCTTCACCGGAAGAAAGTACGACCTATCGCATTACAGTCACCAGTGCTGATGGTTGTGTGGCAACGGATGCGATCCGCATTACAGTAAAACTGCCGAAAGCACTCGAAATACCCAATGCTTTCAGTCCTAACGGAGATGGCTTCAATGATCTCTGGATCATTAAGCATATCGATGAATATCCGAATGCCGTGGTGCAGATCTTCAATCGTTATGGCAAACTGATGTTTGAGATCACCGGCTACAGCAATGGTAAAGCCTGGGATGGAAAAGTTTCCGGTGCGGATCTTCCTGTAGGTCCGTATTACTATATCATCAAGCCTAATAGCAAGTTGAAACCGATCAGTGGGGTGATTTCGATAATTAGATAGAAAGACGGTGTCGGGGTGTCTTGATGTCGTGATGTCGATTTTCTTTTTCCAGGAAAATCCTGATAATCCTATAATCTAGTGAATCCTGATTCAGACAATATAAACTTGTCGGCCGGTGCCTGAGCCTCTTGAAGGAGGTGCATGAGCTTGTCGAAGGCACCGGTATTGGCTGGGTTCAAGTGCCTCACCCTCAAATTATTCTGAACTATGATTCAGCTGATTTATTGATTGATTGATCTACCATGAATGAAAATAAAATCACATCCATCATTGAATCATTCTAATCACAGTTCAAGACAACAATCTGAATCTGCATTATGCAACATTTCATAGCCAGGGGTTTAAACCCCTGGCTATGAGAAAATGAAATGATTAATTTATGACGATTTGATTAAATGCAATCACAAATAAAATATTCATCATCCATGAAGGCATAAAAATATAGCCAGGGGTTTAAACCCCTGGCTAT